>DASYXO010000019.1:0-13428 GCA_035934825.1 Casimicrobiaceae bacterium | reverse complement strand
CGGAGGCGACGCTGATTGGCACGCAACCCGAGAACGACCTCGCCGTGCTGATGGCGACCACCGTTCCCGACGACCTTCCGGCCGCCACCTTGCGCTCGACCCGCGACCTGGTGCCCGGCGACCGCGTGATCGCGGTCGGGTTTCCGTTCGGGATCGGCCCGTCGGTGACGTCGGGCGTCATTTCCGGGTTGCGGCGCCAATACCGTTCACCGGAAGGTAAGCGCTTGCTGACCAACCTGATCCAGTTCGACGCGGCGGCCAATCCCGGCAACTCCGGAGGCCCGCTGGTCACCCTGGACGGCGCGGTCGTCGGCATCGTCACCGGCATCCTGAATCCGACGAACCAGCGCGTGTTCGTCGGCATCGGATTCGCCGTCCCGATCGAGAACGCGGTGGCCGCCGTCGGCATGTCGCCGTTCTGAGGCCTACGCCCCTGTGCAAGGACCCCATGGACCTTCACGACCGCACCGCCCCCCATGTCGCCTCGTTGATGGAGCGCATCCTCTACGAAGTGAAGAAGGTGGTCGTCGGCCAGGACCATTTTCTGGAACGCGTGCTGGTCGCGATGCTGGCGCAAGGGCACCTGCTGGTCGAAGGGGTCCCGGGTCTCGCCAAGACCCTGACGGTCAAGACGCTCGCGCGGGTCATCCATGGATCGTTCCGGCGGATCCAGTTCACGCCCGACCTGGTGCCCGCCGACCTCGTGGGCACCCGCATCTACAACCAGAAGAGCGGCGAGTTCGCGACGTCGCTCGGCCCGGTGTTTACCCACCTGCTGCTGGCCGACGAGATCAACCGCGCCCCGGCCAAGGTGCAAAGCGCCCTGCTCGAGGTCATGCAGGAATGCCAGGTGACGATCGCCGGCGAGACCCACCGCGTGCCCGAGCCGTTCCTGGTGATGGCCACCCAGAACCCGATCGAGACCGAAGGAACCTATCCGTTGCCCGAGGCGCAGGTCGACCGCTTCATGATGAAGGTGCTGGTCGGCTATCCGAGCGAGGAGGAGGAGTTCGTCATCGTCGAGCGCGTCACCGGTGCCGCGCTCGACGTGGCGGCGGTCGCGAGCACCGAGGAGCTGGGCGCGCTGCAGCGCCGCTGCCGCAGCGGCTATGTCGACCCGTCGCTCGTCCAGTACGCGGTGCGGCTTTCCGCCGCGACGCGCGAGCCCGATCGCTACGGCGTCGCCGATACGGCGAAATACATCTCCTACGGCGCCAGCCCGCGCGCGTCGATCCACCTGATCGAGGCGGCGCGCGCGCTCGCGTTCCTGCGCGGGCGCGACTATGCGCTCCCCGACGACGTGAAGGACGTCGCGCCCGACGTGCTGCGCCACCGCCTGGTGCTGTCCTACGAGGCGCTCGCCGACGGCGTGACGCCCGACGACCTGGTGCGCAAAGTGATGCAGCGGATCGCCGCCCCCGACAAGCCCCTGGAGACCCATGTCCGCATCGCCGCGCAATCCTGAGCGCATGCTGCGCCGGCTCGAGTGGACGGTGCTGCGCCGTCTCGATGGCCTGCTGCACGGCGACTACCGGACGCTGTTCCGCGGCTTCGGGCTCGACCTCGCCGACCTGCGGGAATACCAGTACCACGACGACGTGCGCCACATCGACTGGAACGTGACGGCGCGCCTCGCCACGACCTACGTGCGTCAATATCACGAGGATCGCGACGCGACCGCGTGGTTCCTGCTGGATCTCAGCCCCTCGCTCGATTTCGGCTCGCGGCACGTCAGCAAGGCGCAGCTCTCGGGTGATTTCGTCGCCGTCCTCGCGCGCGCCCTGACGCGCCGCGGCAATCGGGTGGGCGCGGCGTTCTACGGCGACACCATGGACACGGTGATCCCCGCCGGCGGCGGGCGCGCCCACGTGCTGCACATCCTGCACCGGATGCTCGAGCGGCCGCGGCCCCCTCGCTCGCGGGCGACTGACCTGCGCGCCTTCCTGGAGGCGGCCGGTCGCCTGATCCCGCGCCGATCGCTGGTATTCATCGTGTCCGATTTCGTCAGCGTCCGCGGCTACGCCGATGCGCTGGGCCGCCTGTCGCAGCGCCACGAAGTGGTCGCCGTGCGCCTGCTCGACCCACTGGAGTCGAAGCTGCCCGACCTGGGCCTGTTGACGATGCAGGACGCCGAGACCGGCGAGCAGGTGTTCGTCGACACCCACGACCGCGCGTTCCGCAGGCGTTTCGAGCAGGCGGCCCAGCGGCGCGAAGCGGCGCTGCGCGGCACGCTCCGCGACGCGGGCGTCGATGCGCTCGAGCTCGCGACCGACGCCGACCTCGCCGACGCGATTCTGCGCTTCGCCGCGATGCGCACGCTGCGCAGCCGAAGTGCCGCGGGCGCCGTGCTTCCACGCAACGACCGGCGGCGCGATGCGCTTCCTGTGGCCTGAACTGCTGTGGCTGCTGCTGCTGCTGCCGATTCTGGTCGGCGCCTACCTGTGGCTGCTGCGCCGCCGGAAGAAGATCGCGCTGCGGTTCGCGGATCTCGCGTTGGTCAGGGACGCGATGAGCTCGGGCGGACGCTTTCGCCGCCGCCTGCCGCCGCTGCTGTTCCTGCTCGCACTGGCGCTGCTGATCATCGCCATCGCGCGTCCGGCGGCAGTGGTCACGCTCCCCACCGACCACGAGACGATCGTGCTCGCGATCGACGTCTCGGGCAGCATGCGCGCGGACGACGTCAAGCCGACCCGGCTCGAGGCCGCACAGGCGGCTGCGCGGGCGTTCATCAACGACCAGCCTCGCAACGTCGACATCGGCATCGTGTCCTTCGCGGGGACGGCCGCGGTCGTCCAGGCGCCCACGCAGAACCGGGACGACCTGCTCGCAGCGGTCGATCGCCTGCAACTGCAGCGCGCGACGGCCGTCGGCAGCGGCCTGCTGGTTGCGCTCAAGCTGATCGTTCCCGATGTCGAGTTCGATCTCCGCTACTCGGATCCGCGGGCGACGACGCGCGTCGAGCGACGCGACTTCCCGCTCGCGGGCAAGCGCGATGCGGCGCAGGCGCTCCCCAGGCCGGCGGTGCCCGGCTCGAATGCGTCGGCGGCGATCATCCTGCTGACCGACGGCCAGACGACGACCGGCCCCGATCCCGTCGAAGCCGCGCGCATCGCCGCCGATCACGGCGTGCGCGTGTACACGGTGGGCCTCGGCACCGCCGAGGGCGCGATCATCGGCTGGGAAGGCTGGTCGATGCGCGTGCGCCTCGACGAGGAGACGCTGAAGACCATCTCGAGCCTCACGCGCGGCGAGTACTACAACGCGGGCACCGCCGAGGACCTGCAGAAGGTGTACCGGGGGATGAACGCGCACATGGTCCTGCAGCGCAAGGAGACCGAGGTCACTGCGCTGTTCACCGCAGCCGCGGCCATCTTCGCCATCGCGGCTGCGGGACTCTCGCTCGCGTGGTTCAGCCGCGTCCTGTGAAGCTGATGTAAAACAGGGACGGACCACGTTTTCCCGCCTTCGGCGGAAAACGTGGTCCGTCCCTGTTTTACACCTCCCTGTTTTACGGCGGCTTTCCCGGAGGCCGCAACGCCTGCACGACCAGCGTCACGGCGGGCGATGCGCGTCGACTGGCATAGTAAGCGTGGTAGCCGGCAAACGTTGTCGCCCACTCGTCGAGTGCCGACACCAGCCGACCCGCCGCAATGTGCTGCCGGACAGCGTCCAGGGGCACCCACGCCAGCCCGTGCCCGGCCAGCGCTGCGGCGACGATCAGCTCGCTCGAGTTGAAGATGAGCCGACCCGTTACGTGCGCGTTCACGCTGCGCCGGCGGCGCATGAACTCCCATTTCAAGAGACCGCCGTGGGACGCCAGGCGCAATCCGATGCAGTCGTGCACGGTGAGATCCTGGGGCGTCGACGGCCGCGGACAACGCGCGAAATAGCGAGGACTGCCCACCACGGCCATGCGCATGTCGGGCGCGATGCGCACTGCGATCATGTCCTTGGCCACGTCGCCACCCAGGCGCACGCCGATGTCGAAGCGCTCGGCAACGATGTCAGTGAAGCGGTTGTCGCCGCTAATCTCCACCTTGATATCGGGGTACAGCGGGAGCCATGGCTCGAGCCTGGGCCAAATCAGGGTTCGCGTCGCGTGTTCGGTCGCCGTGATGCGGACCGTGCCGGCTGGCTTGCCGCGCATCTCGCCCAGGACGGCGAGCTCTGCCTCGATGTCCTCGAAGCGCGGCCCGACGGTCTGGTACAAGCGCTCGCCGGCTTCCGTGGGAGCGACGCTGCGCGTGGTGCGGTTGAGCAGCTTGAGGTCGAGCCGGCGCTCCAGCGCGCGGACGGTCTGGCTGAGCGCGGACTGCGTCACCCCCAGCCGCGCGGCTGCGCGCGTGAAACTGCCCGCGCGTACGACGGCCGCGAAGCCCGCCAGGTCATCGAAGCGCGCCATTGATTAGCCTGTCTACTAGGTGCATGTCGATCCACCAGTCTAGTCGTTCGGCGGGACTGTGTCTAAAGTTCCCGCCATCGATTGCGGAAAGGGACACACGACATGAAGTCACGTCAACTGGGCCGCAGCGGACTCGGCGTTTCCGCGCTCGGACTCGGCTGCATGGGCCTGAGCTACGGCTACGGACCGGCAACCGACACCGCCGACGCGGTCAAGCTGATCCGCGCCGGCTTCGATCTCGGGATCACGTTCTTCGACACGGCGGAGGCCTACGGGCCGTTCGTCAACGAGAGCGTGGTCGGGGAAGCGCTGGCGCCGATGCGCGACCAGGTGGTGATCGCGACCAAGTTCGGCTTTCGCGATGGTGAGACCGGCAAGGGCCTCGACAGTCGACCCGAACGCATCCGGCAGGTTGCCGATGAGGCGCTTGCGCGGCTGCGTACGGATCGCATCGATCTGCTCTACCAGCACCGCGTCGATCCGCAGGTTCCGATGGAAGACGTGGCAGGAACCGTGAAGGACCTGATCCGCGAGGGCAAGGTGAAGCATTTCGGCCTGTCCGAGGCCGGCGTCGAGAGCATCCGCCGTGCGCACGCGGTTCAGCCAATCACCGCCCTGCAGAGTGAGTATTCACTGTGGTGGCGCGAGCCGGAGCAGGAAGTTCTTCCGGTGCTCGAGGAACTGGGCATTGGCTTCGTGCCATTCAGCCCGCTTGGAAAGGGCTTCTTGACCGGCGCGATCGACGCGCGGACATCGTTCGGCGCCACGGACTTCCGCAACACGGTGCCTCGCTTTGCGCCGGGGGCGCGCCTGGCGAATCGTGCTCTGGTCGACGTTCTGGCCGTGATCGCCACGCGCAAGCACGTCACCGCTGCCCAGCTTGCGCTCGCGTGGTTGCTCGCGCAAAGGCCGTGGATCGTACCGATCCCCGGGACAACCAAGCTGAACCGCCTCGAAGAAAACGCCGGCGCCGCATCGGTCGTGCTGTCTGCGGAAGACCTGAAGGAGATCGAGGATGCCGTGTCAGCTGTCCCGGTCCAAGGCGCCCGCTACTCGGCGGATCGACAAAAGCTCGTGGGTCGATGAGCTCGTTTCCCTGCGGCCTGCGGAAGCGACGACGCACTTTAGCCAAACCACCGAATCCCCAAGCGAGGATCACGATGCAAAAGCGCCAACTTGGAAACAGCACGCTCGAAGTCTCGGCGCTCGGCCTGGGCTGCATGGGCATGAGCGCCAACTACGGTCCTCCGGCCGACAAGCAGGAGATGGTCGCGCTGCTCCGCGCCGCTGTGGAGCGAGGCGTCACATTCTTCGACACCGCCGAGGTCTATGGCCCGTACGTCAACGAGGAACTGGTTGGCGAGGCGCTCGCCCCGTTCAAGGGCCAGGTGGTCATCGCCACCAAGTTCGGCTTCGACATCGACAGGGAGACCGCACAACGCCGCGGCGGGCTGGACAGCCGGCCTGAGCACATCAAGGCCGTCGCGGAAGCCTCGCTGCGGCGCCTCCGGATTGACACGATCGACCTGTTCTACCAGCACCGCGTCGACCCGGCCGTGCCGATCGAAGACGTGGCTGGCGCGGTCAAGGACCTGATCGCGCAAGGCAGCGTCCGGCACTTCGGCCTCTCGGAGCCTGCAGTCGCCACGGTCCGCCGTGCGCATGCCGTGCAGCCGGTGACGGCGGTCCAGAGCGAATACTCCCTGTTCTTCCGGGGACCGGAAGCCGAAATGCTCCCGGCGCTCGAAGAGCTTTGCATCGGCTTCGTGCCCTTCAGCCCTTTGGGCGCGGGCTTCCTGACGGGCACGATGGACGAGAACACAAGGTTCGACAGCGCCGACTTCCGCTCGCGCGTTCCGCGCCTTGCACCCGAAGCGCTCAAGGTGAACCTGGCGCTGGTCGACCTGCTGCGCGGCGTGGCGCGACGCAAGGGTGCCACACCCGCCCAGATCGCGCTCGCATGGCTGTTGGCCCGGAAACCGTGGATCGTGCCGATCCCCGGAACGACCAAGCTGAATCGACTCGACGAGAACCTCGGTGCGCTGGCGCTCGCGCTTACGGCCGACGACCTGGAGGCGATCGATACTGCCGCGTCGAAGGTCGCGGTGCAGGGTGACCGGTTGCCCGACGCGGTGCTGCGCATGACGGGAGGCTGACGAACCGACTGCGCCACCCTCGGCGCGACGAGGTATGCGAAGAGCCGTGAACCAAGCATTCCGCCAAGGACGAAGGAGGTGACCATGGCAAGCGTCATTGTCGTCATCGGAGCCGGATCGATCGGTCAGGCGATTGCGCGCCGTATCAGCGCCGGCAAGCATGTCCTGCTCGCGGACTTGAAGCGGGAAAACGCCGACGCAGCGGCGAAGGTACTCGATGACGCCGGCTTCGAGGTGAGTACAGCGACGGTAGACGTGTCCTCACGCGTGTCGGTCCACGCACTCGTCGAGACTGCCGCCGCGCTGGGCCGCGTTTCCGGCGTGATCCACGCCGCGGGTGTCTCGCCCTCGCAGGCATCTGCAGCGACGATCCTCAAGGTCGACTTGTATGGCACCGCGCTGGTTCTGGAGGAGTTCGGCAACGTCATAGCCGAAGGCGGCGCTGGCGTCGTCATCGGATCGCAGTCGGGACACCGTCTGCCGGCGTTGACCCCTGAACAAAACGCGGGCCTCGCGACGACGCCGCCTGAAAAGCTGCTCGCACTATCGATGCTTCAGCCCGGTCAAGTGAAGGACTCGCTTCACGCCTACCAAATCGCCAAGCGTGGAAACTCCCTGCGGGTCATGGCCGAGGCCGTACGCTGGGGCAAGCGCGGCGCGCGGTTGAATACGATCAGCCCCGGCATCATCTTTACCCCGCTCGCGAGAGATGAATTGACTGGCCCTCGCGGCGAGGGATACCGGCGCATGATCGACGTATCGGCGGCCAAGCGTGGCGGTACCCCGGACGAAGTCGGAACGGTCGGCGCTCTGCTCATGGGCCCGGACGGCGGCTTCATCACCGGCAGCGACTTTCTCATGGACGGCGGAGTCACCGCTGCCTTCTGGTACGGCGAGCTCGCTCCGAAGTGACCTGCGGGCCGGGTGCCCGCTCGGCATGGCAGGCGACCCTCTTGGGCAGACGCTGATCGTCACCGCCGGCTGCGGACGACCGCAAATTGAAAACGAGCCGATCGTCGGGATTCGCGCCGGCGACGCAATCGGGAGAGTCCCAAACCCCGGGGCCGATCAGCGACTCCCGGCCGACGTCGCCAAGCGACGCCGAGCGGCCGGCCATGCTGCCGCGACGCGGTCACCGAAGCCGGCCCGCGCGCTCGACCGGATCCAGGAGACGGTGCCGCTATCTTGCAATTTCCACGCGATTGCGCCCGCTGTCCTTGGCGCGATACATCGCTTCGTCCGCGAGGCGAATGAGCTCGTCCTCATGCTCGATGCCCTGATTGGGAAACGCGGCGCCGCCGCCACTGAGCGTCACATGGATGGTCTTGTCGCCGTCCGAGACGGCACTGTCCTCGACCGCCCGGCGCACGCGCTCGCCTACCTGGCGCAGGTCGTCAGCCGACGCTGCCGGCAAGATGGCGAGGAGCTCCTCGCCGCCGTAGCGCAAGAGCACGTCGCCCTCCCGCAACGCCGAGCGCGTGATCGCGCAGATGGATTTCAGGACCCGGTCACCGACGAGATGTCCGTAGGTGTCGTTGATGGCCTTGAAATGATCGATGTCCAGCATCAGAACGCCGAGCGGCGCAGCAGCGCGCACCGCCCGCCCGAACTCCTCGTGCAGGCGGCCCAGGCCAAAGCGGCGGTTGTAGATCCCGGTGAGCGGATCCACCGCAGCGAGGTGCTGCAGCCGGTCGTGAGCGATGGCGTTGTTGAGGGCCAGTCCCAAGCCCTGAAGAAAGAGGTCGATCAGCCCTCTCTGGTCGGCAGCGAAGGTCCCCGCGGTCGCCAGCACCGCGACACCGAGCGAAACGCTCTTGTAGATGATCGGGAAGACCAGGACCTCACCGGGCCGGAAGTCCGTCAGGACGCCGTCGATGCGCACGTCGTCGGGAATGCGGATGACCTGCCGCTTGCGCGTGCGCACGGCGGCGGCGACGTGGCCGCTCGCCGCGACCGACTGCGGGTCTCGGAGCCCGCGCGAGGCAGCGACCTTGAGCTCGCCCGCCCTCTCATAGAGGATCAGGCCGCCAGCCGCTCCGCCATGCTCGGAAAACTGACGCAGTGCCTCTTCGGCAAGGCTGCCGATCTCGAGCTGGCTGGTCAACATCTCCGAGAAGGAGCGCACCGCGAGCAGGTTCCTCATCGACGTGGATAACGCGTTCACGAGGCGGTTGAACGCGAGGGAGCTCTCGCCAATCTCGTCCTCGGAATCGACCACGATCGAGCATTGGGCCGGCGTGCATTCGGAAAGGTCGCCGCTCGTCGTCATCGACTCGAGGCTGCCTCCGACCTGGCTCATCCTTGCGGCAAGGAACGCGAGGCGCGCACCGACCACGCGGTGCGAGATCGTGTAGTTGACAAGGCCCGCCAGAGCGCCGGCAGCCAGGCATGCGGTGAAGAACAAGGGTGTCAACGCGATGGCGCGCGGCACCCCGAGCAGCATCACGAAAGGCGGAAACGCGACGCCGATGCAGAGGCCGAAGAAGATCTGCCAGATGGCGAGGTCATGGAAAACCTTGCGGGTGATTCGCATCAGACTCCCTCCGGGTCGCTGCCGGGGCGTGGCCCCGCACATGGCTCAATTTCAGCTGGTGACGAGCTTGCGATGCGCATGCACGCTCATCAGGATGCCGAGCCCGATGAACAGCGAGATCAAGGCGGTCCCGCCGTACGACACCAGCGGCAGCGGAACGCCGACGACGGGAAGGAGGCCGCTCACCATCGCCATGTTGACGAAAGCGTAGGTAAAGAACATCAGCGTGATCGCACCCGCGACCAGGCGCGCGAACATCGTCGACGCGTTGGCAGTGATCACCATCGCCCGGCCGATCAGGAGCAGGTAGAGCAGCAGCAGCACGGCGTTGCCGATCAGGCCGAATTCCTCGCCGAACACTGCGAAAATGAAATCAGTGTGGCGCTCGGGCAGGAAATCGAGGTGCGTCTGCGTGCCGTTCAGCCAGCCCTTGCCGACGATTCCTCCCGACCCGAGCGCGATCGAAGCCTGCATCGAGTGATAACCCGCGCCCAGCGGATCACGGGACGGATCGATGAAGGTGAGAATGCGCGCCCGCTGGTAGTCGTGCAGGTGCGTCCAGACGACCGGGCCCACGGCGGCGGCGAGCAGCAGCAGGCCGGCGATCACCCGCCACGACAGCCCGGCGAGATACAGCACGTAGAATCCCGATGCGCCGATCAGCAGCGCGGTGCCGAGGTCGGGCTGGCGCTTGATCAGGTACACCGGCAGGGCGATCAGCAGCGCGGCGAACGCGAAGTCTCGCCAGCCGATGCGGCCCTCGAATTTCTGGAAATACCAGGCGAGCATCAACGGCAGCGCGACCTTCATCAGCTCGGAGGGCTGGAAGCGCGCGAGGCCGAGATTCAGCCAGCGCCGCGAGCCGTTGACGACGACTCCGAACAGCGCAACCGCGACCAGCAACGCCACCGCGACGATATACAGCGGCACCGCCCCGCGGGCGAGCGTCTGCGGGGGGATGTTCGCGAACAGCCACATCAGCGCGATGGCAAACGCGAAGCTCAGCGCCTGGTTGGTCACGCGGGCGACGCTTTCGTCGGAGGCCGAGAACAGCGTCACCAGGCCCACGCAGACGATCGCGAGGGCGGCACCGAAGAGCATCGAATCGATGCGCCGCGTCAGCGCCTCCCATCCGCGCTGCAGGATGTTGCCGATCGGATTGCCCATCGTCAGTCGCCTTCGTCGCCTGGAGTCAGCGGCGCCACCTGCGCGACCCCCGGCGCCGCCTCCCCGAGCAGGTAGAAATCGAAGACCTTGCGGACGATCGGCGCAGCGGCCTCGGCGCCGAATCCGCCGTTCTCGACCAGGACGGCGACGGCGATACTCGGATGGTCGGCCGGCGCATACGCCTCGTACCACGCGTGATCGCGCAGCCGCTCGTCGACGCGGTGCTCCGAGTATTTCTCTCCCTTGAGCGAGAACACCTGCGCGGTCCCGGTCTTGCCTGCGCTTACGTACTTCGCATCCTTGAACGCGGCCGCGCTGGTCCCGTCGCGGGCGACACCGACCAGCGCGCTCTTGACAAAAGCGAGCTGGTCGGGTCGCACGTCGAGCCGCGACGTGGGCTCGCTCGCAATCGCCGTTATCGTGCCGGACCGCGTGTCCTGCACCGACTTGACGAGGTGAGGCGTATAGCCGACGCCGTCGTTGGCGATCATCGCGATCGCGTGCGCGAGCTGGATCGGCGTGAAAGCGTTGTAGCCCTGGCCGATCCCTGCCGAGATCGAGTCGCCGAGGTACCACTTGCGCGCGTCGTCGCGATAGTTCTCCCCGGCGAAGCGCTGCCGCTTCCATGCGCGCGACGGGAGCACACCGGTCAGTTCGCCCTCGATGTCGATCCCCGTCTTCTGCCCAAAACCGAACTTCGCCAGGAAGCGCGCCGTGTCGTCGATGTCGGTCTCGCTCGCCAGCGTGTAGAAGTAGGTGTCGCAGGACACCACCAGCGCCTTGTACATGTCGACCACACCGTGGCCTCCGGGCTTGTCGTCGCGGAACTTGTGCAACTGCCCCGGAATCTGGAAGTAGCCCGGATCGAAGATCGTCTGGCCCGGCGTTCGCTTGCCCGAGTGCAGCGCGGCCAGCGCGAGGTAGGGCTTGATCGTCGAGCCGGGCGGGTACGCGCCGCGCAGCGGCCGGTCGAGCAGCGGCTTGTCGGGCGACTCGTTCAGATCCTGCCAGCTCGCGGAATCGATGCCGTCGACGAAGAGGTTGGGGTCGAATCCTGGTTTGGACACGAACGCGAGCACATCGCCGTTGGTGGGGTCGATCGCCACCAGCGCGCCGCGGCGATCGCCGAACGCCGCTTCGGCCACCTGCTGCAGGCCGATGTCGAGCGAGAGCCTCAGGTTGTCGCCGGCGATCGGCGGCGTGCGCTTGAGCGCCCGCACCGCGCGCCCATTGGCATCGACCTCGACGTCCTCGACGCCCGTGGTGCCGTGCAGGTCACGCTCGTAGGACAGCTCGACGCCGGCCTTGCCGATGGTGTCGGTTCCCTTGTAGTTCGCCACCTGGTCCCACGCGGCGATGCGCTCGACGTCCTTGTCGTTGATGCGTCCGATGTATCCCAGCACATGCGACGCGATCGCGCCGAACGGGTACTGGCGGAACAGGCGGGCCTTGATCTCGACGCCCGGGAATCGATAGCGATTGACGGCAAAGCGCGCCACCTCCTCGTCGGAAAGGCGCGTGCGCAGCGGCAGGGTCTCGAAATCCTTCGACTCCTCCATCAACTTGTGGAAGCGCTTGCGGTCCCGCCCGTCGATGTCGACGACCTTCGACAGCTCGTCGATGGTCCGGTCGAGGTTGGCGACCTGCGACGGCGTGACCTCGAGCGAGTACCCGGAATAGCTCTGCGCGAGCACCACGCCATTGCGGTCGGTGATGACGCCGCGATTGGGCGGGATCGGCACGATCGCGATGCGGTTGGTCTCGGCGAGCGTCTCGAAATGCGCATGCTGGATGACCTGCAGGTAGAAGAAGCGCGCGAACAACCCCGCAAACGCGAGGCCGACGAGCACTGCGGCCACAAAGAGGCGGCGCCTGAACCGATGGAGCTCGCGCTCGGGATTGCGCAACTCCGGCGCGCCGAAGCCGTTGCCGCCGTTTCGGTCGCGCCGGGACGGGAAGAGCAGGCCGCGGAGCATCGCGGAGCGTCGCCTCTTATCGGCGAGCGTGCGAACGGCGCGGCCGCTGCGGCGCCTGCAGAAGCACCGAGAGCAGCGGCCACAGGAGAGCGCCGACCAGCGGCGGCACCGCGTAGGTCCAGTGCGGCAGCGGCGCGCCGCCCACGTAGCGGACCAGGAGCACGAGCAGCGCGCACAGCATCAGCAGCGCCGCGACCTGCACCGCCTGCTGCCACAGCGGAAAGCGCAGCACGCGGCGGCGAAAGTATTCGGCGCCGTATGCGAGCACCGCGTAGGCGAGCGCGTGCTGCCCGAACACCGTCGAATCCGCGACGTCCATCAGGAGGCCGACGAACCACGAGACGCCGACGCCGACGCGGCGCGGCTCACGGATGCACCAGTAGAGCAGGACCAGCGCGAGGAAATCAGGCCGCAGCACCGCTGCGACGCCGGAGAGCGGCGCGATGTTGGCGAGCAGTGCGAGCAGCAGCGACAGCGCGACGAACACCGGGCTCGCCGGGCGCAGGATCTCCTCGGGCGAGGCCGGCGCGAGCGACGCGATATTGGGCAGCAGCACTCTCATTTCATTCTCAACTCATCCGCGGCGCGCCTTGGGACGGGTGCCGTCCTTGGGGCGGCCGCTCTTCTTGACAGCGTCCGGACGCGTCGGTTCTTCGGGGCGCGGAGGCATCGCGGCCGGGCGCGCGAGCACCAGCAGGTATTCGCTGCGGTCGACACCGGCAATTGGCTTGCAGGCGATCCTGGCGAACATCTGTCCGGTGTCGCGGACGATGTCGACGATCCGGGCCACGGCGAGCCCCGGCGGGTAGGTCCCGTCGATGCCGGAGGTCACGAGGCGGTCCCCCACCCGCAGATCCGCCGACGGTGCGGTGAAGCGCAGCTCCGGCGCATGCCCGGTACCGTTGCCGAACATCACGCTGCGCACGCCGCTGCGTTCGACCTTGACCGGTACCGCCTGGTCGCGGTCGGTGATCAGCGTCACCTCGGACACGTACGGGAACACGCGAGTCACCTGGCCAACCACCCCGGTTTCGTCGATGACGCCTTCGCCGGCCTCGATGCCAACGGTCGAGCCCTTGTTGACGAACAGCTTCTGGGTGAAAGGATCGCGGCCCGCGTAGAGCACCTGCACCGGAGTCGCGGCACCGGCGTATTGCTCGCGCAGCCCGAGCAGCGCCTTGAGCCGCGCATTCT
>DASYXO010000017.1:0-3540 GCA_035934825.1 Casimicrobiaceae bacterium | reverse complement strand
ACGAAGGGGTGACCGATGCCGAATGCCGTCGTCGAGGGGTCCGCGCTGGCCGCCGTGGTCGCGGCCGGCGCCATTGCGATCCTGCGGCGATTCGCGCGGCTGCTTCCGGCGGATGTTCCCAACCCGCGCTCGCTGCACGTGCTGCCCGTGCCCCGTGCGGGTGGCTACGCGATCTGGGCGGGATTCCTGCCCGCGACATTGCTGTTCCCCCCGCCGTTTCCCGGGGGGCTCGCCGGATGGATGCCCGCGTGGGCCGCGCTGTTTGCCGTGTCGGCGCAGGACGATCGCAGCGGCGTCGGCGTCGGGACCCGGTTCGCGGTCCACACGGGCGCCGCCGCGTGGACCGCGGCATGGCTGGTCCACGGAACGGCGTTCGGCGGCGGGACGGCGGCGACCCTGCTCTACGTCGCGGGCTGCACGCTCGTCCTCGCATGGTCGGCCAACCTCTTCAATTTCATGGACGGCAGCGACGGCCTTGCGGCAGCGATGGGCATCATCGGATTCGGTACCTACGGACTCGGCGCAATTTTCGGCGGCGCAGCCACGGGCGCGGACGCGCGGGCTTCGGGGGCCGCCGCCGCGCCGGCGCTGCTCGCGCTCGCGGCGGCCATCGTTCCGTTCCTGGCCGTCAACCGGCCGCGCGCGTCGATGTTCCTGGGCGATGCCGGGGCGGTTCCGATGGGGTTCCTGGCCGCGGCTTTCGGCATCGAGGGCGTCGCATCGGGATGGTGGCCCTCCTGGTTCCCGCCACTCGTGTTCCTGCCCTTCATCGCCGACGCGACGCTGACCCTGCTGCGACGGATCGGGCGCGCCGAGCGCCCGTGGGAAGCGCATCGCGGCCACTATTACCAGCGACTGCATCGGCTGGGCGCCGGGCACGCCGGCACCCTGGCCGCCTACGCGGCAGCGATGCTCGGTACGGCGAGCGGCGCGCTTGCCTGCCTGGCCTTCGCCCCGGCGGCGGGGCCGTGGGCACTTGCGCTGTCGTGCGTGGTCGTCATCATGTTGTTCGCGGCAATTGATTATCATTGGCGAAAGTACGCCATTCCCCCGGCCCCCCGATGATCCGACGCCTCAACTGGCGCGCAGCACTCGCCTTCGTCCACGACGTCTGCGTGACCGCGGTCGCGTGGATCGCGATCTACTGGCTGCGCTTCAACCTCGACCTGCGCGAGCCTTTCGTCGGCGACATGTGGTCGACGCTCGCGTGGATCCTGCCGCTGCAGGCGACCATCTTCCTGTCGCTCGGCCTCTATCGCGGCCTTTGGCGCTACGCGAGCCTGCCCGACCTGCAGCGGATCATGCTCGCGGCGGGGCTGGGGGCGATCCTGATCCCGCTCGTGCTCGTCATGCTGAAGCTGCAGACCGCCGTTCCGCGCAGCGTCCTGTTCTTCTATCCGATCGTGCTGATGTTCCTGATGGCGGGTTCGCGCTTCGTCTACCGCATCTGGAAAGAGCACCGCCTCTATAGCCCGCTGGCGGCGCTCGGGGAGCCGGTGCTGGTGATCGGTGCGGGAGAGGCCGGCGCGCGACTCACCCACGAGATGGCGCGCAGCCGCCAGTGGCGCGTCGTGGGCCTGCTCGACGACGACGCGACCAAGCATGGCAGGCAGCTGCGCAACGTCAGCGTCCTGGGGCCGATCGTCGACCTTCCCCTCTGGACCCGCCGCTACGGCGTGCGCATGGTGATCATCGCCCTGCCGTCGGCCAACCACGCGGTGCGCAGGCGCGTGGCCGAGCTCTGTGCCGATGCAAAGGTCGAGGCGCTGACCGTTCCGGCCTACGACGAGCTGATCTCCGGCCGCTCGCCGCTGACGATGTTGCGCAACGTCGAGCTCGACGACCTGCTCGGCCGCGACCCGGTCGTCCTCGACAACGCGGGAATCGCCGAATGGCTGGGCAATCGCGTCGTGATGGTGACGGGCGCGGGCGGATCGATCGGCGCGGAGCTGTGTCGCCAGATCGCTCGCTTCCGCCCGGCGCGGCTCGTGCTGTTCGACATCTCGGAGGCCGCCCTCTACGCGATCAGGACCGCGCTGCTCGACGCCTTTCCCCAGCTCGGAATGATCGCGATCGTCGGCGACGTGAAGCACGCCGCGCTGGTCGAGAACATGCTCGCGCGCGAGAAGCCCGATGTGATCTTCCACGCGGCCGCCTACAAGCACGTGCCGCTGATGGAGGAGACGAACGCGTGGCAGGCAGTGCTGAACAACGCCTACGGCACGTGGGTGATCGCCAGCGCCGCAGTCGCGGCCAAGGTCGAGAAGTTCGTCCTGGTATCGACCGACAAGGCGGTGAACCCGACGTCGGTGATGGGGGCAACCAAGCGCGTCGCGGAGCAGGTGTGCCAGACGCTGCAGGACGGGGCCACGCAGTTCGTCATCGTCCGCTTCGGCAACGTGTTCGGCAGCGCGGGCAGCGTCATTCCGCGCTTCGCCGAGCAGATCTCGCGCGGCGGCCCGGTCACGGTCACGCATCCCGACATCACGCGCTTCTTCATGTCGCTGTCGGAGGCGACGCAATTGCTTCTGCAGGCGGGACTGCAGGGCCGGGGCGGCGAGATCCTCGCCCTCGACATGGGCGAGCCGGTGCGCATCGTCGACCTCGCCCGCGACATGATCCGGCTCTACGGCGCGGACCCCGACCGCATCGCGGTCGTCTTCACCGGACTGCGTCCTGGCGAGAAACTCTACGAGGAGCCGCTGGCCTCCGAGGAGGCGACCAAGCCGACGACGCACCCGAAGCTGCGGATCGCGCAGGCGCGCGCCGCCAACCGCGATGCGGTCAGGCAGATGGTCGCATGGTGCGAACGCGACCGCATCTCCGACGATGGCGAAGTGCGCGCGCGAATGCAGGCGTGGATACCGGAGTACGCTCCGCCCGCCGGCGCGTCGATCAAGCCGATCTCCGCCGATTCGGCGCCGGAGCCAGTCGCCGTGCCGCTGCGCGCGCCGCGACGGCGCTAGGGTCCCATCGCACTTGCGAATGGAGTGTGAACTAGCCCTAGGGCGCCGGGTCGTCCCGCCGCGAAACGCGCGCTCGCGCGTCGTCCGCGGCGTTGCCCGCCTGCCCCGGCCCGCGGCTCTCGGCGAGCCCGTGCTCGCAGCGCATACCGTAGCCCAGCAGCAACGCCGTCAGCGCCCAGAATTCCTTGGCGTTGCTGCGGAACAGGAAGTCGTCGGTCTGGTTCTTGGCCAGGAACCCGGCGACGAGCGCCAGCCCCAGCATGCCGACGAATGCCAGCGTGTCGTCGCGCGAGCGCAGGAAGCGCAGGTAGCGCAACGACAGCGCGCCGACGAAGGCCGCGAACGCGGCGAGGCCCGGCAGGCCGGTCTGCAGCCACTGGCTCGCGAACACGTTGTGCGCGTGCGCGAGCAGCGGATTGTCGAGCTCGGCGGACAGCGGACCGGCGAGGATGCGCCGTCCGAATCCGTAGCCGGTCCAGGGACGCGCCGCAATGCGACCCTTTACGTGCTCCCACAGCACGATCCGCGGATCGTGCTCGAGCGTCGCTGGCACGCTCTCGCGCCCCTGGTAGAC
>DASYXO010000010.1:0-1713 GCA_035934825.1 Casimicrobiaceae bacterium | reverse complement strand
ACCGGCGTCAGGTCGAACGACTTGAATACTTCGGCGAGCGGCTTGCGGAAGACGCGCGCGATCGTGGCATCGACCTCGACCGAGGAGAACGGAGGCACGCGATCCTGCAGCAGCGCGAGCTCGTCTGCGATGTCGGTGGGCAGCAGGTCTCGTCGCGTCGACAGCATTTGTCCGAACTTGATGAAGATCGGGCCCAGGTCCTCCAGGGCGCGGCGCAGGCGGACGGCCCTCGGCGCGGACAGGTCGCGCCAGAACAGCGGACCGCGAACGAGCGGGCGCAGCCGGCGCAGGCGCGGGTGATCGAACGCGAAATCGTCGAGACCGTGCTTGAGCGCGACAATGACGATCCGAGCGAGGCGACCAAGCCGCATGCCCTATTCTAACGGGCGCCGCCCGGTAGCCGCCTCCCGGTTCGTCTGCGCGCGCCCCGCGCCCCTGGCTTCCGGTCGGCTACGGCACGAAGCGCGGCGGCTTGGCGCGTGCCGCAGCGTGCGGCTGCGAAGCCCGGTGGTTTCGCGCGCGGTGTGATGCCCGACCGGATGCCCGCTTCGATGCCGACGGGAGCAGGGTCACCCGGCCTGGCCCGCGCCGGGGTTCCCGGTCGCAGCCAGCTGCGCTTCGATTGCCGCAATGCGGACGCCGAGCGCGTCGACGCGCGGCGCCAGCGCCTCGCCCTGCGCAGTGAATTCGCGCATCGCGGCGGGATGCGCAAGCAACTGGGACTCGTCGCGTACAAAGCTGCCGACATTCGCCGCCGCGCGAGACGCCACGTATTCCGGCATCCCGAGCACCCTGCGTCCCGCATCGGCGACGCGCTGGCCGACGACGGGGCCGAGTGCCCGTGCGAACAGCTTCTCGACGAACCACGGCAGCGTCGCGGCGATGTCTTTCAGCACGCCGCCCAGCTGCGCGTCGCCGTCCTCGACGACGAATTCGTTCCAGCGACGCGGGTCGGCGAGAAACGGCGCGAGGTCGAGGGGCGACAAGGTGAGCGTCAGGTCCGTCGTCGACGCGCTTGCGCCGGCCGGCAGCGGCTCGAGCAGCCCGGCGCGATCGATGCGGAAACTGCCCGCAACCGGACCTGCGCGAAAGGCGAACGTATGGCCGGCGTGAGCGGCCAGGCGCTCGCGTGCCCAGGGCTCGCCTGCCAGTACGCGGTTCACCGTGACATCGATCAGGGCCATTCGCGGCACCATCGGCGGCTGCAACAGGGCAGCGGAGTCAAGCCAACTGCTGGATCCCCGCGAGCAGCCAGCCCGATGAGCCATCGACCGGCTTGGCGAGGTTCCACACCTCTTCGAACGCCTGCGGCATCGCGGCGCCGTCTTCGCGCAACGAGCCTTGGAAGCGCACGCTCGCAACGTATTGTGCGCCTTCGCGCTGCACGTCCAGCACCTCGGCGTCGAGCGTGACGACATCGGTCGGGATCTGCACGGCGCGGGTCGCGAGTTCATCCCGGATCTGCGCGAGCATCGCGGGCGTCGTGACGTCGGACAGCAGCGCCGCGTCGCCACGGTCGTATGCGGCCTGCAGCCTGCGGAACTGCGCCTTCGCCTGCGCGAGGAAAGGCGCGGGCTCGAAGCCCGGCGGGTAGCGCCCGGGCGCGCCCGCGGGGGCGCCCGATGCGGGTGGGATCACTGCCGCTTCCGACGTAGCGACGCGGTCGGGTGCGGGCGCCGTGGCGCCCGCAGCGGCGTGCTGCCAGGCGGCCAC
>DASYXO010000373.1:0-7926 GCA_035934825.1 Casimicrobiaceae bacterium | reverse complement strand
AGGGCGGCGGGGGCGGGAATCATCGACGATGCCGGTGCGCTGTAGGCGAGCGCGAATTATACCCAGCGATGCCGTGCGCCCGTCGCGAAGGTCGACGGGGCGGTGGGATGCGATCGTCGAAGCGACGGTCGACGCGATGCGGCGGGCGAAGCACGCCGCCGGGGGATCAGCGCGATGCAGCGGTAGCGAGAGCGGTGTCGGCGCGCAGCATGGCCTCGAGCTCATGGGGCGGGACCGGGCGACTCATCAGGTAGCCCTGCATCTCGTCGCACTTCAGGCCGCGCAGCACGTCGGCCTGACGCTCGGAGTCGACGCCTTCGGCGACCACCCTGAGGCCGAGCGAATGCGCGAGTGAGACGATCGTGGACACGAGCAGCATCGTGTTCGAGTCGTCGAGCATTGCGCTGATGAAAGCACGGTCGATCTTCAGCGTCTGCACCGGGAGCTTGGCGAGGTAGTTCAGCGACGAGTATCCGGTCCCGAAGTCGTCGACGGCGATGCCGACTCCCATCGCGCGGACCGCGGCAAGCTTGGTGATGTTGTCCTCGACGTCCTCCATGATCAGGCTCTCGGTGATCTCGAGGTCGATGGCGCAGGATGCGCCATCACGCAGGACCGCAGCCTGCACGGTCTGCACGAAATCCGGCTTGCGCAGCTGGATCGGCGATACGTTGACGGCGATCCGCGGCGCCTCCACACCGTGCTCCTGCCAGCGGCGGTGGTCGAGCGCGGCCCGGCGCAACGCCCACTCGCCGGCTTCGAGGATCATCCCGGTCTCCTCCATCAGCGGGATGAACTGCGCGGGCGGCACCAGCCCGAGCTCGGGACTTTGCCAGCGCATCAGCGCCTCGACCCCGCAGATCCTGCGGGTCCGGACGTCAACCTTGGTCTGGTAATGGAGGACGAGCTCGTCGCGCTCCAGTGCCAGCCGGAGCTTGTTCTCCAGCGAAAGCTTCTCGGCGGCGCTCTCGGTCATGTGGCGGGCGTAGAAAAGCTGCTTCTCGCCCAGGACCTTGGCTTTCTTGAGCGCCGCCTCGGCATTGCGGTGGAGCGTCTCGGCATCGGCGCCATCGTCGGGCGAGAGGGCGACTCCGGCTCTCGCGGACACGCGCAACTCGGTACCTCCGACGCTGAACGCTTCGCCGAAGCAGGCGCGCAGCTGGACGTCCAGCGTGCGTCCCACGACTTCGCGCGATCCGGTGGCGGGAAGCAGCATCGCGAAATGGTCGGCGCCAAAGCGCGCGACCCGGTTCGAATCCCCGGCGCAGCGCAGCAGGCGCTGGGCGACCTGCTTCAGCAGCTCGTCCCCGTCCCGGCGACCCAGCGAGTCGTTGACGGCCTTGAAGCGCTCGATGTCCAGAAGGACCAGGGCGTGCCGAGTGTGATCCGGCCCTGCGCCTTTGAGACGCTGCGTCAGCCGCTCGCCGAAGAGCGAGCGGTTGGGAAGCCCGGTCAACACGTCGTAGTAGGCGACGTAGTCCAGGCGCTCCGATTTCTCGATATGGTCGAGCGCAAACGCGATGTCGCCCGCGAGCTCCAGCAACAGCTTCATCTCCTCGTCGTCGAAGAAGCCCGTTTCGCGCGAATAGAGGGCCATCACGCCGACTGCCTCCCCGCCCATCTGCAGCGGAATGACGCATGCCGCGTTGATTCCGCGCTCGCGGAACGCCTCCTTGGCGACGATCTGCGGATCGTTCTGCGCATCGTTGGAGATCACCGGCCGCATCTGCGCGATCGCACGTTGCGCGAGGCCGGTTCCGGCAGTCCCGAGCTCGGTCATCGCATGGGGGGCAGTCGCGAAGAAATCGCGGACGTCCCCGTCCGATGCGACCGGCACGACGCGCTGGGCGCCGCGGTCGACGACGCCGATCCACGCCATCGGCAGCTGTCCGGCGTCGACGGCGATGCGGCAGGCCTCGCGGAACAACTCGTCGCGCTCGCGGACCCGCACGATCAGCGCATTGGTCTGGCTCAGCACCGCGTAGATGCGGTTCAGGTTCCGGATGTGGAGCTCGGCGAGCTTGCGCTCGGTGATGTCCTGCGCGGTGCCGACGATGCGGTAGACCTTTCCGGACGCGTCGCGAACGGGGAATGCGCGATCGCGGATCCAGCGCACGCTGCCGTCGGGCCGCACGATGCGATATTCCTCGTCGTAGCCGTCGATGGAATGTTGCTCGATGGCGAGCTTCGCCATGCGATCGCGATCGTCGGGATGGATGGCTTCGAACCACTGGCGCGGGTGCAGGTAGAGCTCCGCGACGCTGCGCTGCCAGATTTCGGCGTAGGCGGGGCTCACGTAGAGGAGCGAGTTCTTGACGGTATCGGTCAGCCAGAAGACTTCGCTGATGTTCTCGGCGATCTGTCGCAGGCGCTCGTCACTCTCCCGCTGCGCGCGCTCCGATTCGCGGCGCCGGGCCTCGGCGCGCAGCGACTCGATGCCGTAGGTCAGGTCGCTCGCCAGCTCGACCAGCAGGCGCACTTCGTCTTCGTTGTACCGCGCCGGGTCCGTCGAGTAGATGCACAGCGCGCCGAACGCAGGCAGCTCGCTGCCGAGCGGCAGCGCGATGCTGCTGCGAATGCCATGGCGACTTGCGCTCTCGCGCCACGGACCGAAGGTTGCGTCGGTCAGGGTGTCGCAGACGACAGCCGGCCTGCCTGTGCGTATGGCGGTGCCGGTGGGGCCCCTTCCGAGCACATCGTCGGCCCAGGACAGCTTCGAGCCTTCGAGATGACGGGTCGCGCCGTACATGGCAGCGGGCCGTACGCTCTTTGCCTCGTCGTCTTCGGCATAGCCGATCCAGGCGAGCGCATGGCCGCCTCGCTGCACCAGGATGCGGCACATTTCATCGAAGAACTGCCGCTCGTTGGTGGCGCGCACCATCGCTTCGTTGCATTCGATCAGGACCGACAAGGTCCGGTTGAGGTCTCGCAGCGCGCCGACGTCGCGTTCGCGTACCTCGAGCATCCGGTTGAACTCACGCGCGACGGTCGCGAGCTCTTCGGGTCCCCCCAGTGGCGCGCGCGCGCCCAGGTCTCCGTCGGCGACTTTTTCCACGGTCGCCTCGAGGCTGTGGATCGGCCGTGCGATGGCGTTGCCGAACCGGCGCGCCAGCATCAGCGCGAACGCCAGCGTCGCCAGAACCAGGGCGACCGCCTTCATGATCCGGTAGCGTACCGGCGCGAACAGCGTGTCCTCGGGGATGCCGACGGTGACGAGCCACCCGGTCAGCGGGCTCCGTCGGTAGGCGATGACCCGGTCGATCCCGTCGACGCCCGACACCGTGTAGGTTCCTTCGCGGCCGCGGGTCGCCGCCCTCACGTCCGCGCCTCGCCTGCCGATCCAGCGTTCGGGGTCGGCCGAGCGCATCAGGAACCGGCCTCGCGTGTCGATGACGGAAATGACGACGTCGCCGGGAATCGCCGGCAGGATCCGCGTCTGCAGCTTCAGCAGGTCCAGCGGCAGCGCGAGCAGGCCGGCGATCGTGCCGTCGGCATCGCGCAGCGGATAGGTGAGCACCGATACCCAGCGCTCGCTCGCGGTGCCGAGGAAGGCGTCACCGGCGGCGAAGCCACCGCTGCGAATGCCTTGCTGCAACCTCGGAAACCTGGCGGGAGCGCTCGTGGTCCGCGGCTGCGGAAGCAGGGAGCACACGGTGTCGCCGCGCACCGTGCGGGTCACCAGGTTCGCGAATTCGGGGTGCAGCGCCAGGAACTCGGCCAGGAAGGGGTCGCAGCGCGCCGGGTCGAGGGCCGCCACCAGCGGCCGCTTCGCCAGGATCTCCAGCAGCCGCGCGCTTTCGGAGACCTCGAGGTCGATATTGGTCGCGGTGGTCGCCGCGAGGTTCTGCAGCTCGCTCTCGGCTTGGCTGCGCGCCTCCCGATACCGGTCGACGATCACGTAGCCGGCGGCGCCCGCGAGCGGCACGACGGTCGCGAGCGCGAGGGCCGCGAGCTGCGTGCGTATGGTATGGCGGCCGGAGACGGGGTCACGCGCCTGCATGCTGTTGCAGAGCACGAAGCGGGCCAGCCACGGCTACCCGGGCGCCTCGTTGCGTCCCCAGGATCAGGCGCCACCCGCCCTGTCGATGTTACCGGCGCGGCCCCAGCCGCTCGACCTAGATGCCGCCGCGACCCGCAAATGGCGCGCCCGGGTGGCGCGTATTGATCGCGAGCAGAAGGTCGTCGATAGGGACGAACGTCGCCGCCACGGGTCCTCAACCAACGGTTAAACAGAAGTCTTATGTTTAACCTATAACACATTGTAATAACTAGAATTTATATCCCGCAAGGCATTTGCGGTGACGGCCCGGTCGAGGCGGCCCTAGCCTGCGTCGCTTTGCATGCGATCGGCGCAGCGCGAAACGATGCGCACCGCGACTTCCCGGTGATCGCGAAAGCCCATGCCTTCGTAGACGCGGTGGGCATTGACGTTGTCCCGCATGACATGGAGGAACGGGAGCTCGTTGCGCGCCAGCTGGCGGCGGACGAGCGTGGCGACCAGATGCCGTGCGAGACCGCGCCCCTGGAAATCGGGATGGGTGCACACGCCGCTGATCTCCCTGAATCCATCGGCATGCATGCGCTCGCCCGCCATGGCCACCAGGCGCCGGCCGTCGAGCACGCCGAAATACTCTCCCAGCTCGACTGTTCTCGGACCGAAGGGTCCCGGGTGGGTCAGGTCGGCCAGATCGAGCATCCGTTCCGCGTGCCCGGGGCCGAGCTGCA
This sequence comes from Casimicrobiaceae bacterium, assembly GCA_035934825.1. Taxonomy (GTDB): domain Bacteria; phylum Pseudomonadota; class Gammaproteobacteria; order Burkholderiales; family Casimicrobiaceae; genus VBCG01. The sequence continues at coordinate 3,201 of DASYXO010000373.1, read as the reverse complement.
CGGGCGGCCGTGCGTAGTCGACCATGGGCATTGGCGCTTCCCACACCATTTGGCGCATCGTCGATTCCGCTTCGACGCGCCAGCCGTCGGGGGCGTCGCCCGTCCAACCTGCGCAGTAGAGCTGCTCGCCGGGCTCGCAATACGGCGCGAGGGCATTGAAGTCGGGACGCTCGACGTCGGCAAATGCGACGATCGGCGAGAGCCCGGGTGCGTAGCGGCGCGCGTCGCCTGTGCCGGCCGCATGTCGCGCCTGCGGCCCGGTCAGGGCGTGCCAGGCAATGTTGGCAGGCGGCTTCAAGGCGTGCCTAAGGCGTGCCGTTGCGCCCATGCAGGCGAAAGGCCGGTCGCTCGCCGAGGCGATCGTAGTACGCCTGCACGGCCGGCAGGTTCGGGCGGTCCATCGGTGTCAGGTACCACCGATTCGTCGACAGCCCCAGCACGATGTCGGCCAGCGTGAACCGGGCACCGGTGGCAAACGCACGCGTGCGCGACAACTGCGCATCGAGCATGGACATGTGACGGTTCCAGCCGGCGACTCCCGCGGCGATGGCACCGGGATCCGAATGTGCCGGGCTCTGGCGCACCAGGCCCATGAACGCGTAGCGCCAGGCGTTGTTCAGCTCCGTCGCCTGCCAGTCCATCCACTGCTCCACCCGCGCGCGTGCTGGTCCATCGGCTGGCAGCAGGTCGACGCGCTGCTCCCTCGCCGCCAGGTAGCGGCAGATTGCATTCGATTCCCAGAGCACGAAATCGCCGTCGACGATCACGGGCACCGTCGCGTTGGGATTGAGCACCCTGAATTCAGCGGCATCGGTCGCGCGGAACCCCGATCCCCATTGTTCCTGCTCGTAGGGAAGATCGATCTCGGCGCACAGCCACAGGACCTTGCGCACGTTGATGGAGGAGGATTTTCCGAGGATCTTCAGCATGCCTGGTGGCGGGTCGGCGACAATTGCCTTGGCCAGTCGACGACACCGATCTTGACCGGGGACCTGACGCCGGGATCGAACTGTGGTGTGGCTAAAGTGGCCATGCTCAGAGCGCGAGCGTCATGAATACGCTGTTCGGATCGTCGACATAATCGGCAAACGGCGAGCAATAGTTGAAGCCGAAGCTCTCGTACAGCCGTCGTGCGGGCTCGAATGCCGCCATGGAGCCCGTTTCCAGGCTGAGCCGGCGGTACGAGCGCGCGCGCGCCTCGGAGACGATGTGCGCCAGTATCGCCCGCGCGATGCCCTTGCGCCGATAGGCCGTGGGCGTGCGCATCGATTTGACCTCGCCGTGTCCGGGGTCGAGGTGCTTGAGCGCGCCGCAGCCCAGCAGCCGGCCATCCGACCACGCCGACCAGAACGCGATCCCGGGCCTGCGCAAGGCGTCGATATCGAGCGCATGAACGCTCTCGGGCGGCGAGAGCTGCGCCATTTCGGCAAGATGGTCTTCCAGCAGTTCCCGTACTTCGGGACCGGACAGGTCGTCGATTCGAATGTCCACGGATGTCCGCTGTACACGCTGCGCCGTCGGGCAGGAGACCCTCGGCAGGTTTCGCGTTCCCATCGATTCGGAACCCGCGAGCGGCGCCTATTGGCCGCGGATGCCGGGAAGGGTGCCGACGTTCTGCGCCCACGCCAACTCGGACTTGCACCAGATGCGCTTCCTGGGCGGCAACTGGACCTTTTGCGTCAGGCAGCCCACGCGCAGGGAGTAGCTCGGCGGATCGTCCGAGTCTGCGGAAGCGGCGACCGGTGTTCCGCAGGTCGGGCAGAAGGAATGCCTGCGCTTGTTCCCACTGTCCGCGGTCTTCACGTAAACGCTGGGGCTGCCGGTCAGGAGCCGGAATGCCTGCGCCGCGGCGGGCACCGATACCCGGAATGCGGACCCCGTGAGCACCTGGCAATCGGTGCAATTGCAGATGCTCACGCGGTCCGGGTCGACCTCGGCTTCGTAGGTGATGGCACCGCAATGGCATGAACCGTTGACTTTCATGGTGGCCTCCATCGCTAGGCTGGATTCGCCGCGAATGGCAATCTGTCGGGCCTTGCTCAGGGACGCGAAAGCCCTTTGGTGCGAGCACTCGACCAGCTCTGTCAGATAGGCGCCGGGAAAACGGCGCACGTCGACGATGGTGATCCAGTGGTACCGACCCCGATACCGGGCAGGCTTGACGCCGGGGTGGTCGGTCAGCTCGACAAACCGCTCCGGCGTGACTCTCGTGCTGAAACGCCACTTCTCCGGGTTGCTGGTCTTGAAGTACGCAAAGATCTTGCCGCCAACGGAGTAGGCGAGGAAATTGCTCGGCGCGCCGTAGAGCCTTTCGTCGGCCCCGCGAAGCCGGCCGCAGAGCTCCCTGAGTTTCCTGACGTTCATGGGGGTCCGCCGGCACCGCGGTTTCTCCGCCAGCTCTCTGCCAGACAGCCGTAGATGCAGGTGTCGTATGCCACCCCTTCCACCACCCAGCGTTGGCGCAGGTTTCCTTCCAGCGCGAAGCCTGCGTTGAGCAGCAGTCGGCAGGAGGCCGAATTGGCCGGGTTCACCTCGGCCTCGATGCGCCGTATGCTCATTTCGCCAAAGGCATGCGAGCAAGCCGCGTCGACAGCTTCCTTCATGAGACCCCGGCCCCAGTGGTTGCGGGCCAGGGCATAACCCAGCTCCAGCCGACTGCTCGCTTCGTCGAACCTGAACAGCAGGAACGTTCCAACGACTTTCGATTCGGTCTTCGCCACGAGGACGAGCTGTCGACCGGTGCCCGAGGCGCCGAGTGCTTCCATCCGCGCGAGCCACGCGCTCCCGTCTTCGAGCGACTGCCAAGCGGGATAGGGAAGGAACCGGGTGACCTGTGGATCGCCGTTGACCTCGAGCAGGTCGGCCAGGTCGGAGGCCTGCACTGGTCGCAGCGTCAGCCGGGGCGACTCGATTCGAACGATGGCAGGCAAGGGCACGGAGACTCCCGGAAGTGGCCGATTCCGAACTCGATGCTTTTCCCGCGACCGCGCTAGGGTTTGGCGTCGCCGATAGCGCGCTCGATCCGTCGATCCGGCACGAGCCACATCAGCGCGACTACGACGTAGATCGTCTGTGCCATCCAATGTGCTCGGAACGACGCGCCTATGGCCACGATGTAGAGGAACGGCGAGAGCTTGCCTTTCCAGTCGGTTCCGACGGCACGCTTCAAGATCGACCCCGGGCCTTCGCTGGCGATGATGC
>DASYXO010000336.1:0-7561 GCA_035934825.1 Casimicrobiaceae bacterium | reverse complement strand
GCCGATCGCCACCACCTTGGGCACTCGCGCGCGCTCGCAGAGCAATTCACGCGTCGGCTCGCCGGTGTCCGGGTAATCGGGGTGGACGCCGACGCTCGCGTACAAGTTCGGATGCTCGCGCGCGAGCGCATAGACGGCAGGCCACGCGCTCATCTCGACCGCGATGCACAGCGCGTGCGTCACGTCGTTGTCGCGCATCGCCGCAAGGAGCTGCGGCAATTCGTCGCGCAGTTCCGGGAAATCGAGGTGACAGTGCGAGTCGACGAACAACCGTTACATCGTGTGCGTCGACCGCGTCGATGCGAGATGCTCGCCCAGGATGCGCTCGATCGTGGTCTTGGCGGCGGCACCGGTCTCGTCCAGGGTGAACTGCACGCCGATTCCCTGCGTGCGGTTGCCCTGGCCGCCATCGGGCGTGATCCAAACGACCTTCCCCTGCACCGCGATGCGATTGGGGTCGTCCATCAGCGACAGCAGCATGAACACTTCCTCCCCCAGCGCATACGGACGCGAGGTCGGGATGAAGATGCCGCCGCCCTTGAGGAAGGGCATGTACGCCGCATAGAGCGCGGCCTTTTCGCGAATGTTGAGCGAAAGCACGCCGGGGCGTGCGGCCGCGCCGCCGCCGGGGGTCACCGCTGTCTTGTCCGCCATCATCGACCAAAGAGATCCTGGTAATCGATCAGGAGAGCCTCGGCGACAAGCCGGGGCTGGAGGGGATGCCCGAGCAGGGCCCGCGCATGCAGCAACGCCCGATGATAGCGAAACAGCGCGATCGGTGCCACCGACGCGGCAAGTGCCCCGAGCTCGGCCGTCATGTCGCCATTCTGCAGCGGCTCGCCCCCGGCGTGGACGCGCGCGAGGTCGTCGCACCAGCCTGCAAGCCAATCGATCAACGCGGCAAGGCCCTCCTTCCTCGCCTCGCGTGGCAGCGCGTCGATCCGCGCTCCCAGCGTCACTGCCGACAGGGCGCTCGGCCTGGCGAACGCGGCGAGCCACGATGCGCGCTCGGCCTGGTCGTCGGCGCCATCGAGGGCCAGCGCGACCAGCGGCGAGCGCCCTGCCCGGGCGAGTAGGCGCTCCGGGTCCGAGACGCCCTGGCCGGCGAGCCAGGCGGCCGACTCGGCAACCGTCGGTCGCGGCGCGGCGATGCGCTGGCAGCGACTCGCGACCGTCGGCAGCAGCCGCCCCGGCTGATGCGAAACCAGGATCAGGAACGTGCCCGAGGGCGGCTCCTCGAGGGTCTTCAGCAACGCATTGGCGGCCGCGGCGTTCATCCGCTCGGCGGGCGCGATCAGCGCCACCTTCGATCCGCCGCGGTGACTCGTGACCTGCACCCACTCGGTCAGCGACCGCACGCGGTCGACGACGATCGCCTCGACCGACTTGGCGACCCCCTCGTCATCGACGTCGACCGGCTCGAGGACCCTGAGGTCTGGATGCTGCCCGGCCGCCATGTAGCGACAGCCAGCGCATTCCGCGCAAGCCGATCCGTCGCCGCGGGGCGACTCGCAGAGCAGGGCGCCGGCGAGCAGCTCGGCCAGCCGGCGCTTGCCGATGCCGGCGGGCCCCGTGAGGAGCAGCGCATGCCCCCAGCCGCTGCGTCGCGCGAGCATGTCGGCGACGAAGCGGCTTTGCCACGGCAGCGGCCCGGCGGCCCGGCGCGGCACGGCGCTGCGATCGACCGGGTCGTCGGCGCTCACAGCGCGCTCACGATCCGTGCCAGCTCGGCGCGCACCTCGGCGAGCGGCCGTCCGGCGTCGATGACGCGAAAGCGCGAAGGCTCGGCCGCGGCGCGCTCGAGATAGGCATCGCGCACGCGGTCGAAGAAGCCGGGGTCCTCCTGCTCGAACTTGTCGAGTTCGCGTCCGAGCGCCCGCATCCGCTCGAGGCGATCGCGCGCCATCGAAGAAGGCACGTCGAACAGCAGCGTGAGGTCGGGATTGCAGCCGGCATGGACATGCCGCTCGAGATCGGCGATCAGCGCCCTCGATACACGGTGCCCTCCCCCCTGGTATGCCCAGGTCGCGTCGGTGTAGCGGTCGCACAGCACGAGGTCGCCGCGCGCGAGCGCCGGCTCGATCACCTGCAGCACGTGCTCGCGCCGCGCAGCGAACATCAGCAATGCCTCGCTGTCGTGCGCCATCGGCTGGCGCAGCAGCAGCTCGCGCAGCGCCTCGCCGATCCGGGTTCCCCCGGGCTCGCGCGTCGCGACAACGCCCAGGCCCCGCGCGCGCAGCGCCTCGACGAGCCACGCCGCGTGCGTGCTCTTGCCGGCGCCGTCGATGCCCTCCAGCGTGATGAACTGGCCGCGCTGCGCATTCCGGATCACGATCGAGGATGGGAGCAGGGTCCCGCCTGCAGCGCGAGCCGCATCGGTGCCGTCTCAGTGAGGGGTCTTCTGGTATTTTGACACGGCGCGGTTGTGCGCGACGAGGTCTTCAGAGAACTCCGACGTCCCGTCGCCGCGCGCGACGAAATACAGGTACGGCGTGTCCGGGGGGTCGACGACGGCGTCGATCGACGCCTGCGAGGGCAGAGCGATCGGCGTCGGCGGCAGCCCGTCGCGCGTGTACGTGTTGTACGGGGTGTCGGTCTCGAGATCGCGCTTGGTCAGGTTCCCGTCGAAGGCCGCGCCCATGCCGTAAATGACCGTCGGATCGGTCTGCAGCCGCATCCCGCGCTTCAGGCGGTTGACGAACACCGACGCGATCAGCGGGCGGTCGGCGCCGCGCCCGGTCTCCTTCTCGACGATCGAGGCCAGCACCAGCGCCTGGTAGGGCGTGGCGACCGGCAGGCCCGCCTCGCGCCTCGACCAGGCCGTCGCGAGCCGCAGGTGGAGCGCGCGATAGGCGCGCTTCAGCAGTGCGATCTCGCTGCCGCCTTTGGCCAGGAAATAGGTGTCGGGAAAGAACAGCCCTTCCGGATCGCTCTCGGCCGCCCCGATGCGCGACAGCAGCTCGGCATCGGAGAGCCCCTTGGCCGTGTGCGCGAGGTCCGGATTCGAGTCCAGGGACTGCCGAAGCTTGGCGAACGTCGTTCCCTCGACGATCGTCACCGACGTCTGCATCACGTCGCCCTGTGTCAGCCTGGCGAGAAGCTCCGGAAGCGTGATGCCTTGCTCGATTTCGTAGCTGCCGGCCTTGATCGCACGATCGACGCGTTCGATGCGCGCGAGGAACACCAGTGCGCCGACGTGCGGCAATGCGCCGTCGTCGTGCAGCGCGCGTGCGACCTGAGACAGCGCCGCGCCGGTATGCACCTCGAAATCGTAGGGACTTCGCGGCAACGGCAGCGGCCCGCGGTACCACGACCCGACGATCGCCGCGCCGACTGCCGCTGCTGCAAGCAGCAGGGCGACGAGGAGTCTGGCAATCGCAGGTTTGCGCATCAGGTGCTGGCGTATCGGTGCGCGAGCAGGCCGCGGCGACGGTGCCTGTGGGCGTTGGCAGCGCGGATTCGCGAATCGCGCGGATTATAATGGGCCGATGATCGCAGTAGCGCGCCGCTCGCCACATCGAAGCATCGCTTGCGCCGCGTGCGGGGGCGACGTCGCGCCAGCGGGAAGCGCCCGGGTCGGCGCCGCAGGCTTCACGCTGATCGAGATCATGGTGGTCATCGTGATCCTGGGGATACTCGCGGCACTCGTCGTGCCGAGCATCTTGAGCCGCACCGACGATGCCCGCGTCGTCGCCGCGAAAAGCGACATCGCCGCGATCCTCCAGGCATTGAAGCTCTACCGGCTCGACAACCAGCGCTATCCGACGACCGAGCAGGGGCTGACCGCGCTGGTCGCCAAGCCGACCGACCCGCCGATACCGCCGAACTGGAAGCCCGGAGGCTACCTCGAGAAGCTGCCGCGCGACCCCTGGGGCCACCCGTACCAGTATCTGAATCCCGGTCTCAAGGGGGACGTCGACATCTTCAGCTATGGCGCCGACGGCCAGCCCGGCGGCACCGGTGTCGATGCCGACATCGGATCCTGGGATCTTTGACGCCGCATGCGTCGCGGCCCGACAGCGACATCCTGCAGTGCCTGTCGCCGCGGCCCAGGCCTGGCGACGCAGCGCGCGTTCACGCTGGTCGAGATCCTGGTGGTCATCGTGATCCTCGGCATTGCGGCGGGCCTCGCGCTGGCGCTCGTCGCCCCGGACGCGCGCGACCTCTCGCTGCGCGAAGCCCGCCGCTTCGCCGGCACGATCGAATACGCCGCGCAGCGCGCGCAATGGCGCGACCGGATGCTGGGAGTCTCGGTCGGCGGGAACGTCATCCGTTACTGGCGGCGCGACGACGCCGGCGATCGCTGGCTGCTCGTCGATGACGACGACATGCTCGCGAGCCGGACGCTTCCCGCCCCGCTGGAGGGGGCGGCGCTGGCCTACGCGGGCCACGCGCTCGCTGCCGACGCGATCGTGCCGCTGCGAGCCTCGGGCAACAACGATCCGTTCGCGTTCGCGCTCGTTGCCGGAGATTGGCGCACCATCGTCGCCGCGGACCCGCTGAACCGCGTGTCGATCGAAGGTCCTGCGCGGATTCCGTGATGATCCGCGCAGCGCCCGGCCGCCGGCGCGCCTTCACGCTGATCGAGGTGCTGGTCGCGCTCGCCGTCGTCGCGGTGGCCCTGGGCGCCGGCATGCGCGCGCTCGCGCAGAGCGCCGACGGTGCGGCGACGCTCAAGCTGCGCACGCTGGCCCTGTGGGTCGCCCAGAATCGACTCGCGCAGGCGCAGCTGCAGAATCCCTGGCCCGCCCCGGGGACGACGGCCGGCGGAGAGGTGCAAGCGAACATCGCGCTTGCGTGGCGGGAAACGGTGAATGCGACCCCCAATCCGGCATTTCGCAGGATCGAGATCGTGGTCACGCAGCCGGACGTGCCGGACTATGCGCTGGCGCGCCTCGCCGGGTACCTGGGCAATGCCTCGCGTTGAGCCCGGGGGCGCCGCGCTGCGGGCCGCATGCACTGGAGGCGGCCGCGGACGCTCCCATGCACCGCCACCGCGAGGCGCGGCCCGCGGTTTCACGCTGGTCGAAGCGCTGGTCGCGATCGCGATCCTGGGCGTCGTGGCCCTGCTCGCATGGCGCGCGACCGACGCGATGACCCGTAGCCAGGCGCAGATCTCCCGTGAGACCCGGCACTGGCAGCAGCTCGACGCGGTGTTCGCGCGGATGGAGGCTGACATGCGCCGCGCGATTCCGCGCGAGGTCCGCATGCCGGCCCTGCAGCCCGCCTGGTCTGCGGTGCCCGCGGATGCCGAAGGCGACACGCTGCTCGCGTTCTCGCGCGCCGGGCCGTACAGCGTCGACGAGCCGGGCGCTGCCGGCCAGCGCGTCGGCTACGACCTGCGTCGTGATCGCCTCGAGGTCATGTACTGGCCGCAGCTCGACGACCCGACCGGGGCAGCGCCGGTCGCCTACACGCTGGCAGACGGTGTCGCGCGGTTCCGCGTGCTGCAGCTGACCGGCTCCGGCGCATGGTCCGCGACCTGGCCCCGCGCAGACGAGGACGCGATCCCGCGCGCCGTGCGCGTCGAGCTCACCCTCGAGGACGGGAGCCTCATCACGCGCACGCTCGCGCTGCGATGAGACTGCGTCATCGCCTCCCAGCACGGCGACGCCAGCACGGACTGGCGCTGATCGTCGCGATGCTCATCGCCGCTTTCGCCGCCGCGGTGGCGGTTTCGCTCGCCACCGGCGAGTCGCTGTGGTCGTCGCGAGTCCTGCACCGGCGCGACCAGGTCCAGGCACAGTCGATTGCGCAGGCCGGCATCCAGTGGGCGCGCCAGATTCTCGATGCCGACGCGCAGGGGGGCAGCATCGACTCGCTGAACGAGCCGTGGGCACTGCCGCTGCCCGCGACCCCGGTCGAGAATGGGACCGTCGAAGGCGACATCGTCGACGCGCAAGGCCTGTTCAATGTCAACGACCTCGCGAGCCCCGTGCACGGCAGCGCCGAGCGGAAGCGCTTCGCGCAGCTCTTCGCGAGCCTCGGACTGCCCGCGTCGGCATTGCCGCCGATCGTGGCCTGGGTCATCCGCCAGCAGAGTGCAGCGTCGCCTCCGACGGAAGTCCCGCGCCCCGGTGCCCCGCAGGCCCGGTCACCGGGCGTGACCGATGCCTTGCGGATCCAGGAGCTTGCCGAAGTCCCGGGCATCACGCTCGCGACCCTGGCAGCTCTGCTGCCGCGCGCGACCGCGCTGCCGCTCGACGTGCCCCTCAATGTCAACACCGCGGCCCCGGAGCTCCTCGCCGCTTCGATCTCGAACCTCGATGGGCCCGCGCTCGCCGCGCTGGTCGAGGGACGCCGCACGCGCCCGTTCACGTCGGTCGCCGATTTCCGCGCGCGGCTCCCTTCGGGCGCGTCGCTCGGCGATGAAACGTTGTACTCGGTCGGCAGCCGCTACTTCCTGGTCAGCGTGCGCGCGCGCCAAGGCGAAACCATCGCCCAGGCACACGCGCTGATCGAGCGCTCGGGCAGCGGGTGGCCGACCATCGTCTGGCAGACCGTCGAATGAGCATTCGCTACACTCACGCCGCATGATCCTTCGCGTCTTCCTCGACGGCGATCCCGACCGCGACCGCGGTCGCGCGGTGGCATGGCTGCGCATGGACGACGCCGGCCGAACCCTGGAACGCGGCCGGTCAGGCCCCAACCATTGGCCGGAAGTGGCGCGCATCGAGGGCGTGCTGGCCGCCAACGCCGCGCGTCTGGTCGCGCTCGACCTGCCGCCGATGCCGCCCGCGCGCCTGCGCGCGGCCGCGGCGTACGCGATCGAGGACCAGCTCGCCACACCCATCGACGAAGCCGTCGTCGCGACCGGAGCGCAAGGCGACGATGGCCGCGTACTCGTCGCGGTCGCTTCCGGCGAGTCGGTCGCAACGCTCGCTGCCGGCATGCCCCGCATTGCGCGGCTGCTGCCCGAATCGGCACTGGCCCCCGTGCTGGATGGATGGACCTGGTGCGCGTCGGCGGCAGGCGGCAGCTTCGTGCGTCGCAGCGACGGCAGCACGCTGGCCCTGGGCGATGTCCCCGCGTCGGGGGACCTGCCCGCCGAGCTCGCGAGCGCCCTCGCCCAGGCGCAGCGCAGCGACCAGACCCCCGCACGCGTGCACGTCGCCTTCGCGCAGGACATCGCGGCGCTGGCGAAGTGGTCGCGAGCGAGCGGCATCGAGTTCGTGGCCGCGCAGCCTTTCCGCTGGGACGAGGCGAGCCCAGACGCCTACGCGCGCGCGCCGAATCTCCTCGCCGAGGACAAGGCGGCACCCGCAGCGACCGCGGCCGGGGCCACGTTGCGCGCGTTCCGGCTGCCGCTCGCGATCGCGGCGCTCGCGCTGGGCGTGCACATAGTCGCGCTGCTCGCCCAGTGGACTTGGCTGTCGATCGACCACTGGCGCAGCTCGCGCGCGCTGGTCGATCTTGCCGCGCAGGCCGGCGTGTCCGGCGCAGCGACGCCGGCACAGGCGGCGGCCGGCATCGCACGCCGCCACGCCGGGCTCCTGCACGGCGCCTCCAGGGATGCGCCCGCCGACGCGCTGCCGCTGCTCGCCCGCGCGGCACCCCTCCT
>DASYXO010000294.1:0-4866 GCA_035934825.1 Casimicrobiaceae bacterium | reverse complement strand
TGGAGGTGACGCAGTTCACGTATTTCCAGCAGGTCGGCGGACTCGACTGCAATCCGATCACCGGCGAGATCACCTACGGCCTCGAGCGCCTGGCGATGTACCTGCAGGGCAAGGACAGCGTCTTCGACCTCGTGTGGGCGACCTGGAAGGACGCTGCGATCGGGCGATCGCTCACCTATCGCGACGTCTATCTGCAGAACGAGGTCGAGCAGTCGACCTACAACTTCGAGCAGTCGAACGCTCCGGCGCTCACCGGCCAGTTCGCGCTCTTCGAGTCGGAGGCAAGACGCCTGCTCGAGGCGAAGCTGCCGCTGCCCGGCTACGAAATGATCCTCAAGGCCGCGCACACGTTCAACCTGCTCGACGCCCGCGGCGCGATTTCGGTCACCGAGCGCGCGGCCTACATCGGCCGGATACGCAATCTGTCGCGCCTGGTCGCGCAGGCCTACGTCGAGTCGCGCGAGGCGCTGGGCTTTCCGATGCTCCCCGACCACCTGCGGATTCGCCCGGCAGGCGCTGCCGGGTCGCCCCAAGGCGCGGGGGCGCTCGGATGAGCGCCGCGGCTACGAGCCCGGCGACGGACACCGCGACGCTGTTGGTCGAGATCGTCACCGAAGAGTTGCCGCCCAAAGCGCTCAAGTCGCTGGAGGTGGCATTCGTCGCGGGGATGCGTGAAGGGCTCGCGAGCCGCGACGTCCTGACTGAAGCTACGCTCGTTGTCTCCTACGCGACGCCGCGGCGGCTCGCGGTATCGCTTTCCCACGTGCGCAGCGTGGCGCCCGACGCGGAACTCGTCGAGCGGCTCATGCCGCGGTCGGTCGCGGAGGACGCCGCCGGCCAGCCAACCGTCGCACTGCAGCGGCGCCTTGACAAGATTGGGCGCGGCCACCTCGCCGAGGGCTACCCCGACGTCTGGGACGGTCCCGATCACCTTTACGTCCGAAGTGACGGAAAGGCCGATCAGGTGTGGCTGCGTACGCTCTCGCCCGGCCAACCCCTTGACCGCGCGCTGAGCGCAGCCCTGGACGAAACGATCGAAGCGCTGCCGATCCCCAAGATGATGAGCTACCCGCACGCGGGCGGCTATTACAACGACGTCAGGTTCGTCCGCCCCGCGCACCGCCTGGTGGCGCTCCACGGCAGCGACATCGTGCGGGTTGCGGCGCTGGGACTGGCCGCGGGCCGCACTACGGGCGGGCACCGGTTCCTGGGCCGCGCAACGATCGACCTCGAGACCGCCGACGCATACGCCCCGACGCTCGAGGCCGAAGGCAAGGTGTTGCCGGATTTCGCGCAGCGTCGCGCCGAGGTCATCCGGCAGCTGGTGCATGCGGCCGAAGGGGCGTCGGTGATCATGCCCGATGCGCTGCTCGACGAAGTGACCTCGCTGGTCGAGTCACCCGCCGTCTACGCGGGAAGCTTCGATCGCGCGTTCCTCGAAGTTCCGCAGGAATGCCTGATCCTGACCATGCAGCAGAACCAGAAGTTCTTCGCGCTCGCGGACGCGCAGGGCAAGCTGACGCACCGCTTCCTGCTGGTGAGCAACCTGGTGACCCAGGAACCAGAGGCGATCGTGCGGGGCAACGAGCGGGTGCTGCGCGCGCGGCTGGCCGACGCGAAATTCTTCTTCGACCACGACCGCAAGCTACCGCTCGCGTCGCGCGTCCAGCGCCTGTCGGCGATCGTCTATCAACATCAGCTCGGAACCCTGGGCGAGCGGGTGGAGCGACTGCGCTCGCTCGCGCGCGGGATCGCCGCGGCCATCGGCGCCAATGCCGAGCATGCGGATCGAGCCGCGATGCTCGCCAAGGCCGACCTGGTCACCGAGATGGTCGCCGAGTTCCCGGAGCTGCAGGGAACGATGGGGCGCCACTACGCGCGGTTCGACGGCGAAGCCCACGACGTCGCCGATGCGATCGCCCAGCACTACTGGCCGCGCTTCGCCGGTGACTCGCTCCCCGAGCGTTCAGTCGCGCAGGCCGTGGCACTCGCCGACAAGCTCGAGACGCTGGCGGGGATGTTTGGCGTTGGCGCGCTCCCCACCGGCGACAAGGATCCGTTCGGCCTGCGTCGTGCCGCCATCGGCGTGCTGCGCATCGTGATCGAGCGGGAGCTCGCGTTGCCGCTACCGGACCTGCTCGACCTGGCGTTCGGCGCTTTCGCCGGCATTGCCACGGTGAAGCCGGCGGCGACCGCGCTTGCCGATTTCCTCTATGACCGGCTGCGGGCGCACCTGCGCGAGCAGGGATACACGGCGAACCAGGTCGAGGCGGTGCTCGCGCAGCGCCCCGCACGCATCGACACGGTTCCAGCCCAGCTCGCCGCCGTCAAGGCGTTCGAGGCGCTGCCGGAGGCGCAGGCGCTGTCGGCGGCGAACAAGCGCATCGTCAACATCCTGAAGAAATCCGCAGCCGAGGCGGCGCCGGCGGTGGACCGGGCCCGGCTCGCCGAGGGCGCCGAGCACGACCTGTGGCTCGCGTTCCAGCATCTCGCGCCGGCCGTGGACGACCATTGCGCAAGCGGGGACTACGCGAGCGCGCTGCGCGTGCTGGCGACGGCGAAGCCCGCCGTCGACCGCTTCTTCGACGATGTGATGGTGATGACGGACGATCCGTCGATCCGGGCCAACCGGCTCGCCCTGCTTCGGGGTGTCGCGGCGACGATGAACCGCGTCGCCGACATCTCGAAGCTCGCGGGCTGACCGAGCCCCGGGCCCCGACTGCCCATGGTCCAGTTCGCATCCGACACCGGCGTCGCAACCCGCACCGCGCGGCTGATCATCCTCGACCGCGACGGCGTCATCAATCACGATAGCGAGCAGTTCATCAAGTCCCCTGACGAGTGGCGGCCCATCCCCGGCAGCCTCGAAGCGATCGCAAGGCTCAATCGCGCCGGCTATCGCGTCGTCGTCGCCACCAACCAGTCGGGGGTCGGACGCGGGCTGCTCGACTTCGCGACGCTGAACGCCATTCACGACAAGATGCATCGTGCTCTGGCACTCGCGGGGGGGCGCATCGATGCCGTGTTCTACTGCCCGCACACGGCCGATGCACGCTGCGACTGCCGCAAACCCAAGCCGGGCATGCTGGTCGAGATCGGCAAGCGCTTCAGCGTCGAGCTGGCGGGCGTGCCGTGCATTGGCGACGGACTGCGCGACCTCCAGGCGGCCGAGGCCGTGGGCGCGCAACCGATGCTGGTGCTGACCGGCAAGGGCGAGAAGACGCTGCGCGACGACGGCTTCCCGAAGAGCACCGTGATCTTCCCCGACCTCGCGTTCGCGGCGTCGGCCCTGCTCGCCGCCGGGTAACGGGAGGCGTCGACGCGCATGGGAACCGGATTGCGCTCGCTGGTCTTCACCCTCTTCCAGGCGCTCGTGACGCCATTGTGGGCGATCGCGATCGTTGCCCTCTGGTGGCTGCCGCGCGTGCCACGCTACCGGTTCATCACCGGCTGGTGCGCAATGAACCTGTGGGCTGCACGCTGGATCTGCGGCATCCATCATCGGGTCGTCGGCATCGAGAACCTGCCGACGACGCCGCACATTGTCGCCTGCAAGCACAGCTCAACCTGGGAGACGCTTTTCCTGTCGCGCCTGCTGCCCCCCCTCGCCTACGTCGCGAAGAAGGAGCTGCTGTCGATTCCGTTCTTCGGCTGGGGATTCGCGCTCGCGTCGCCGATCACGATCGATCGCCAGAGCGGACAGGACGCGATGGCGCAGATGGCCGAGCAGGGGCGCGAGCGCTTCGCGCAGGGCTTCTGGATCGCCGTGTATCCCGAGGGCACGCGAATCCGCGCCGGAACGCGCGTCCGCTACAAGACCGGCGCCGCGCGGCTCGCGATCGCGATGGACGTGCCGATTCTGCCCGTTGCCCACAACGCCGGCTGGCTGTGGCCCAAAGGCATCATGGGGAAGCGACCCGGAACCGTCACGCTGTCGATCGGCAAGTCCATCGCGCCCGATCCAAAGGAGTCTGCCAAGCTGATGCGAGCGGTGGAGGACTGGATCGAAGGCGAGGTCCAACGGCTGGGTCGACCCGCATGACGAGCCGATACCTGCACGACGGCGAGGCCGCGGCCCTGAAAGAGCGCCCGCTGCGCAGCGTCGTTCTCGGCGGGCAGCCGGTCGAGTACCGGCTGATCCGTGCGCGGCGACGTTCGATCGGAATGGAGGTCCACCTCGAGGGTCTCACCGTGCGCGCGCCGCGCTGGGTGAGTCTGCGCGACATCGAGGCGGCCCTCGTCGAGCGCGCCCAATGGGTCGTCCGCTCGCTCGCCGAATGGCGTTCGCGACGCCGCGACGTCATGCCGCGCCATTGGAGAACGGGCGAGCCGATCGTCTTCCGCGGCGAGGAGCTCTCCCTGGAGCTGTTCCCTGCGCGCAGGTTTTCCGTCGCGGCAGACCTCTTCAGCCTGACCGTCCGCCACCCCGAGGCGCATGACCAGCGCCAGGTTGCCGAAGGCGTGCAGCTCTGGCTCAAGGACCAGGCATGGGTGCTGGTCGCCGCCCGGGCCGCGCACTACATGAGCCGGGTGAGCCCGCACCCGGCGGCTGTACGTCTGTCGGACGCGC
Organism: Casimicrobiaceae bacterium; assembly: GCA_035934825.1. Classification (GTDB taxonomy): domain Bacteria; phylum Pseudomonadota; class Gammaproteobacteria; order Burkholderiales; family Casimicrobiaceae; genus VBCG01. The sequence goes on along the minus strand of DASYXO010000294.1, from coordinate 296 downwards.
GCAGCGAGTGGGGCAGCTGCAACGCCAAGGGCGAGATCCGGCTCAACTGGCGGCTTGTCCAGCTGCCGCCGATGCTTGCCGACTACGTCGTCGCGCATGAAGTCGCGCACATCGTCGAACTCAATCACTCGACGCGATTCTGGAACGTGGTCGAATCGCTGCTCCCCGGTCACGCCGCGCTGCGGCGCCAACTCGACGACTGGACCGCGCTTCTGGCGGCGTGAGCCCGGGAGCAGGGGCCCCGCTCGCGAATGCGACGCGGGGATGCGACCAGGGCGAATCGCCGCTGCGAGGCC
>DASYXO010000281.1:0-1565 GCA_035934825.1 Casimicrobiaceae bacterium | reverse complement strand
AGCGCTACAAGCAATGCCACGGCGCGCTGGGCGGGCCGGCAGCGGGCGCGACGTGGTCGCGGTCGGGGTCGGGGTCGGGGCCGGGAGCGGCGCCTACGGCGACCGCGCCGCCACCTTCGCCTCCGCAATTTGCACCGCCTTCCTCCAGCGCTGCCGCGGCACTCGCGCAGCAGGGGATCGATGTGCATCGCAGCGGTGACATCGACGCCGCCGAGCGCGCGTATCGCGCAGCGCTCGCGCAAGACGCCGAACAGCCGCTGGCGCTGCACTACCTCGGTGTCGTCCTGTATCAGCGCGGGCGCCCTGCCGAGGCTCTTCCGTTGCTCGAGCGTGCCGCCGCATTGGTGCCGCGCGAGCCCGAATTCCACAACAACCTGGGACTCGCGCTCGCCGCACTCGACCGCAACGAGGACGCAGTCGCCGCTTACCAGCGTTCACTCGCGCTCAAGGCGGACCACGCGACGGCGTGGAACAACCTCGGCCTCGCGCTGCAGGCGATGAACCGCCTCCCCGAAGCCATCGACGCATTCCGCCGCGCGCTGGAGTACGCCCCGGCATTCGCGCAGGCCCACTGGAACCTGGCATTGGCGCTGCTCGCCCACGGCAACGATGCGGAAGGCTGGCGCGAGTACGAGTGGCGGCTGCGCCTGCCGGAGCTCGGCGGACGCGCAGGCCCGCCTCCGGCGCCGCGCTGGCAGGGCGAGGACCTGGCGGGAAAGACGCTGCTGCTCACCAGCGAGCAGGGCCTGGGCGATGCGCTCCAGTTCGCGCGCTACGCGCCGGGGCTTGCCGCGCGCGGCGCGCGCGTCGTCCTCCAGGCGCTTCCCCCGCTGCGGCGACTGCTGGCGAGCGCTCCCGGCGTCGCGTCGACCATCGCCGCTGGCGATGCGCCCCCGGAATGCGATTTCTCGATTCCGCTGCTGTCGGTCCCGGGCGCGCTCGGCGCGAGCTCGCGCGACCCAGCCTGCACCGTTCCCTACCTGCAGGTCGACGCCGCAATGCGGGAGGACGTCGCCGCCCGGATCGGGGGCATCGCCGGGGGATCGCGCCGGATCGGCATCGCGTGGTCGGGCTCGCGGCGAAATGCCAACGATAGCCGGAGATCGATCCCGCTGTCGGCGCTGGCTCGCCTGTTTGCCCTCCCGGGAATCGCCTGGTTCTCGCTGCAGAAAGGTGCAGGGGAGGAACAGATCGCGCAGCTCCCCGCCGCCGCGGCGGCGCTGGCACTGCTGGATGCGTGCAACGATTTCGACGGCACCGCGGCGATGGTCGACGCGCTCGACGCGGTCGTCAGCGTCGACACCAGCATCGCGCATCTCGCCGGCGCGCTGGCCAAGCCCGTCCACGTCCTGCTTCCGTTCGCACCGGACTGGCGCTGGGGAATCACCGGCGACAGGACGCCGTGGTATCCGACGGCGCGCCTCCACCGCCAACCCGCGCCCGGTGATTGGGCCGGCGCGATCGACGCGCTGAGCGATGCGCTGATGCGCTGACGGAAGTCCGGGACGCAGAAACCCGGGACGGACCACGTTTTTCCAAACCCGGGACGGACCACGTTTTTCCAA
>DASYXO010000249.1:0-5189 GCA_035934825.1 Casimicrobiaceae bacterium | reverse complement strand
CGCTGCTGCTCGCGCCATGACCCGAAACGCCGTTGCCGCCGCGGCGGCTCGGGCGCCGGCCACACCCGCAATCGGGCGCACAGCCGCCGGCGCGCGCCGCGGCGGCTGGGCACGAAGGGCGAATCGGGTAGAATCCGTCATTTTCACGACGTTCCTTCATGCTCAAAGGCAGCCTCTGCGCCATCGTCACGCCGATGCAGCCCGCCGGCGCCCTCGACCTTCCGGCGCTGCGCAGGCTGATCGATTTCCACGTCGCGAACGGCACGTCGGGGATCGTCATCGTCGGCACGACTGGAGAGTCGCCGACGGTCGATTTCGATGAGCACTGCGAGCTGATTCGCGCGGCAATCGAGCACGCGGCAGGGCGCATCCCGATCATCGCCGGCACCGGGGCCAACGCGACGTCCGAGGCGATCGCGCTGACGCGCTACGCGAAGAGCGTCGGCGCCTCCGCGTGCCTGTCGGTGGTGCCCTACTACAACAAGCCGACGCAGGAAGGCCTCTACCGCCATTTCCGGGCGATCGCAGAAGCGGTCGATGTCCCGCTGATGCTCTACAACGTCCCGGGCCGCACGGTTGCCGATCTCGCCAACGATACCGTGCTGCGGCTGGCCGAGGTCCCGGGCATCGTCGCGCTCAAGGATGCAACCTCCGACCTCGTCCGTCACGTCGAGTTGCGCCGGAGGCTCGCAGGACGCGAGTTCGGGCTTTATTCCGGCAACGACGACACGGCGCTTCCCTATATGCTCCTCGGGGGCGACGGCGTCATTTCGGTGACGGCGAACGTTGCGCCCGGGGCGATGTCGCAGATGTGTGCGGCGGCGCTCGCCGGCGACATGGCAGGCGCACGCGAGCGCAATGCGCGGCTGATGGGCCTGCACGCACGGTTGTTCATCGAGTCCAATCCCATCCCCGTCAAGTGGGCGCTCGCCGAAATGGGGTTGATCCACAACGAGCTGCGGCTGCCGCTCACGCCGCTGTCGCCGCAACATCATGACGCGGTTCGGACCGCGCTTCGCGAGGCCGGCTGCGTCGGCTAGAGGTCACCTGCAATGAATCGATACAAGTCCTTCCTGGCGCCTTTGGTCGCCGCACTGCTGCTGTCCTCGCTCGGCGGATGCGAGTCGATCCCAACGATCGGCAAGCGCATCGACTACAAGTCGGCAGGGGCGGCGCCTTCGCTCGAGATTCCGCCCGACCTCGCGACCCCCAAGTACGACGACCGGTACTCGGTCACGACCGCGTCCGCGCTCGCGGCGCGCGGCGCGACGCAGCCGGCGGCTGCCGACGTGCTGCCCGTCTCCGACGGTGACGCTCGCATCGCGCGCGAGGGCAACGAGCGCTGGCTGGTCGTCAAGGCGACGCCCGAGCAGGCCTGGACCACTGTGCGCAAGTTCTGGACCGACACCGGCTTCGTGATCGCGACCCAGCAGCCGGAGCTCGGCATCATGGAGACCGACTGGGCGGAGAACCGGGCGGACATCCCCCAGGACCCGATCCGCAAGTACGTCGGCAAGTACGTCGACGCGTTCTATTCGACCTACAAGCGCGACAAGTTCCGCACGCGCATCGAGCGTGGCAGCGCTCCCGGCACCGTCGAGATCTTCGTCTCGCATCGCGGGATGGAGCAGGTGCCGACGACCAAGATCGACAACGTGGCGCCGGCAGGATTCACCTGGGCGCCGATGCCTCCCGAACCCGGCCTCGAGGCCGAGATGCTGGCGCGGTTGATGATGCGCTTCGGCACGCCGCGCGCGCAGGCGGTGGCCGAAACCTCGCCAGCCGCGGCAGCCGCAGCGACGCCGCATGCGCGACTCGATAAGGGCAGCGATGGCGTCCCGACGCTGACCGTCGACGACCCGTTCGACCGCGCGTGGCGGCGGGTCGGGCTCGCGCTCGATCGCAGCGGCTTCACCGTCGTCGATCGCGATCGCTCGAAAGGCATCTATTACGTCCGCTTCGCCGATCCCGACGCCGCGATGTCGCGCCAGGACCGCAAGGAAAGCTGGCTTGCCAAGCTGATGTTCTGGAAGAAGGACGAGGACAAGGACAAGCCGGAGCAGTACCGGATCTCGATCGTCGAGACCGCGCCGCGCAGCGTGGTCAGCGTGCTCGATCCGGACGGCAAGCCCGACCGCACGCAGGCGGGCCAGAGGATCCTGGCGCTGCTGCAGGACCAGCTCAAGTGACCTAAAACCCGGGACGCACCACGTTTTAAATCAGGGACGCACCACGTTTTGGCTACCCATCAAAACCCGGGACGCACCACGTTTTCGATAGTCACCGGATGTGGATTGAGGCTGAACGAAAAACGTGGTGCGTCCCGGGTTTCACGAAACGTGGTGCGTCCCGGGTTTGGGTGCTGCTGACATGCGCTTTGCGTCGCTGGGCAGTGGCAGCGAAGGCAATGGCCTGGTGGTCGAGGCCGGCGGCACGCGGGTCCTGATCGACTGCGGGTTCGGCGTCCGCGATGCGGCAGCGAGGCTTGCGCGCCTGGGGGTCGAGCCCGCATCGATCGCGGCAATCCTGGTGACCCACGAGCACGCAGATCATGTCGGGGGCGTGCCCGCATTCGCGGCGCGCCACGGCACCGCGGTCTGGCTCACATTCGGGACCCTAGTCGCCGTCGGCGAGCGCTTCGCGCGCAGCGGTCGAGCCTACGGATTCGACAGCCATGACGCCTTCGCGATAGGCGATCTCGAGATCCGGCCGTTCCCCGTTCCGCACGACGCCCGTGAGCCGGTGCAGTTCGTCGTCGGTGACGGCGTGCATCGACTGGGCGTGCTCACCGACCTGGGAACGAGCACGCCGCATGTCGAGGCGAGCCTGTCCGGCTGCGATGCGCTGGTGCTGGAATGCAACCACGATGCAGGCATGCTCGCCGAGGGCGACTATCCGTATCCGCTGAAGCAGCGGATCGCCGGTCGCCTCGGCCATCTCGACAACGAGACGGCCGCGGCGCTGCTCGCGTCGCTCGACACGTCGCGCCTGCGGCACATCGTCGCGGCGCATCTTTCGCAGCAGAACAACACACCCGACAAGGCGCGCGCGGCGCTTGCGCGCGCGCTGAACTGCTCGCCCGACTGGATCGGCATCGCCGACCAGGCGGACGGCTTCGCCTGGCGCGACATCTGACCGGTTCCGGGAGAACGCAATGGAAAAGCGGCACGAGCTCTATCGTGGCAAGGCCAAGACGGTGTACGGCACCGACGACCCGCAGCGGCTCGTCATGCACTACCGCGACGACGTGTCGGCGTTCGACGGGGCGAAGCTCGCCAAGCTGGACCGCAAAGGCGAGACCAACAATCGGATCAATGCCTATGTGATGGGCAGGCTCGCGGGAGCGGGAATCCGCACGCATTTCGTCCGTTTGCTGAACGAGCGCGAATCGCTGGTCATGGCAATGAAGATGATTCCGGTCGAATGCGTCGTCCGCAACATCTGCGCAGGCTCGATGGCGAAGCGCTATGGCATCGAGGAAGGCACGCGCCTGCCCGAGCCGATCTTCGAGTTCTTTCTCAAGAGCGACGCCCTGCATGACCCGCTGGTCAACGACGATCATATCCGGGTGCTCAAGTGGGCGACCGCGGCGGAGATCGCCCAGATGAAAGCGCTGACGCATCGCGTCAATGCGGTGCTGAAGCCGCTGTTCGCGAATGCCGGCATCGATCTCGTCGACTACAAGCTCGAGTTCGGCCATCCGCTCGACGATCCGAAGGGCGAGCTGGTGCTGGGCGACGAGTTCACCCCCGACGGCTGCCGGCTGTGGGACGCGAAGACCGGCGAGAAGCTCGACAAGGACCGCTTCCGCCGCGACCTCGGGCAGGTGATCGAGCACTACCGCGAAGTCGGGCGCCGGATCGGTGCATCGCTGTAGCCGTTGCTGCGACGATCGGGTCGCGGCGGGCTACAGCCCGAGGACGCTTCCCGACAATCCCGGCTCGCCGGTTTCCCAGATCTCGTCGAAGCGCTGGACCAGCGGTCGCGCGCGCTCGGCGTTGCCGATCGACAGTGTCGCGCGCGGCCAGGCGATGTGCTGGCGATGGAGGAAATGCAGATCGTCGACGATCAGCAGCGGGTCCATCGCCGCGCGCGCCTCGGGGCCGGTTCGGTACAGCGCCATCGCATCGGCGTGCCGCCGCAGCATGGCGCACAGGCGCGCGCCGGCGGCTTCGAGCCAATGCGTATCGTGGACGATCACCGACAGCCGCGCGGCGCGGTCCCGCCGCAGGAACTGCGACAGAGCGTCGCAGCGCGCGGCGCCGTTCCACCCGCCCCACGACAGGTCGATGTCGAAGAGCTTGATTTGATGGCGCGCGAGCGCGACCAGCTCGTCCTGCGCATGGGTCATCGCGGCGAGAGTATCGAGACGCTCCTCGCGCGGCCCCGCGGTCGGGAATGCAGTGGGTGCGTCCTGCGCGCGGGTGGGCGGCGTCCCGGCCGGAGGGTCAGGGGGTGTAGTGGAGGAAGCCATGGCCATGCCAGTCGTGGAGCAATGCGATCGTCGAGGCCGGCAAGGCCGCACAGTCGCGAGCGGCAAGGCGCCGCTCGTCGGCCAGCCGCTTCAGCGCCGCCGCGCCCGCCCGCGGCCGCGCAACGTCCTCGCCGTTCATGTACAGACGCACATTATCGTAGAGCAGTTGGCTGCGCCGGTCGAGCGCAACCCCGTCGCGGGCGATCCTGCGCTCGAAGACGCTCCTCGACAGCGGAGGCGGGGCCGTGAACACGACGCCGGGACCGGGCTCGGTCAGGCAGCGGCCGAGAAACCGCGCGATCGTCGTCGCATCGAAGCGGATCCTGGACAGGGCCTGCACGATGCGCCGCTGCATCTTCGCGTCGATGCGCGCGGGCCCCCTGGCGGGTCGCAGATCGGGATCGGCGTAGCGGCCCGTCACGTCCACCGTGTCGCGCAGATGGTCGAGGAATGCCTCGGCGAGCTCCTGGTAGAGCGGGGCGCGAAAGCCGATCGAGTAGGTCGTGCAGGCGTCGACGGCGACACCGTCGTGCGCATGGCCGGGAGGCAAGTACAGCAGGTCGCCGGGTCTCAGCGTCGCATCCTCCGCCGGGGTGAAATGACGCAGGATCCGCAACGGCAGGTCCGGGCGCAGCGACAGGTCGCGCTGGCGCCCGTAGCGCCAGCGGCGCCGGCCGCTCCCCTGCAGCAGGAAGACGTCGTAGGAATCGAAATG
>DASYXO010000222.1:0-1909 GCA_035934825.1 Casimicrobiaceae bacterium | reverse complement strand
CGCCAGGACGTAGGACCTCGGGTTGCGGTTCAGGGTCGAGAACTCGACGCAGCCTCCGGGCTTCGCCAGCGCGGCGCAGGAGGCGATCGTCGAAGCGGGCTCGGGAACATGCTCGAGCAGCTCGAGACAGGTGACGACGTCGAAACCCGCGGGCATCTCGGTGGCGAGCGACTCGGCGGCCGTCAATCGGTAGTCGACGCTCGTCCCCGATTCGAGCTGGTGCAGGCACGCGACGCCGATCGCCCGGTCGGAGAGATCGATGCCGACGACACGCGCGCCCTTGCGCGCCATCGCCTCGGCGAGGATGCCCCCGCCGCAACCGACGTCGACGACGCGCTTGCCTCCGATTCCCCCGGCGACCTGCTCGATCCACGCGAGCCGCAGTGGATTGATGTCGTGCAGCGGCTTGAACTCGCTGTCCGGATCCCACCAGCGGTGCGCGAGCGCCGAGAACTTGGCGAGTTCCGCCGGATCGGCATTGGGGGTGTCGCTGATCATGGTCAGGCCAGCCGCTGCCGCCACGCTTGCGTCCGGCTGGCGAGCGCCGGCACGTCGATGCCGACGAGCATCCGCCCGTCGAGTACGCGCCTGCCCGCCACCCAGACATCCGAGACCAGCTCGCGCCCGGCGGCATGCACGAGCTGGGACACGGGATCGTACATCGGAATCGTCTCGACGTCGGCGAGCCGGACGGCGACAACGTCGGCCTGCTTGCCGGGTTCCAGCGATCCGACCTGCTGGTCGAGGCCCAGCGCGGCGGCGCCGCCGAGCGTCGCCATCCGCAGCACGCAGGCAGCGGGCAGCGCGCTCGCGTCCCCCGTTGCCACCTTTGCGAGCAGGCTCGCAAGGCGCATCTCCGAGAACACGTCGAGCCGGTTGTTCGACGCCGCCCCGTCGGTGCCCAGTGCCACGTTGACGTTGCGAGCCAGGAACGAGGCGACAGGCGCGATGCCGCTCGCGAGCTTCATGTTCGATGCAGGGCAATGCACGACGTGGCAACCCTGCGCCGCGAGCAGCTCGATATCGTCGGCATCGAAGTGGACGGCGTGGATCGCGATGAACCCGGGGCCGGTCGCCCCGAGCCGGTCGAGTCGGGCGAGCGGGCTCTCGCCGGTCGCGGCGCGCGCCTCGTCGACCTCGTGCCGCGTTTCCCCGATGTGGGTCTGGATCGGCAGGTCGAGCTGTCGCGCATAGGTGACGACGCTCGCCCAGCTCGCGTCGCCCACCGTGTAGGGCGCGTGCGGCGCCAGCGCGAACGACAGCCGTGGCGAGTGCTTCCAGGCATCGCGCGCCTCGAGGCCGCGTTGCAGGTAGGCCTCGGCATCGGCCGCATAGGACGTTGGGAAATCCAGCACCGGCATCCCCAGCATCGCGCGCATCCCGGCCTGCTCGTAGGCACGCGCGGCGGCATCCGGGTAGAAATACATGTCGTTGCAGCAGGTGGTGCCGCCCCTGAGCATTTCGGCGGCGCCGAGCAGTGTGCCGTCATGCACGAAGTCCTCGGCGAGGAACCTGCCTTCGCGCGGCCAGATGTGCTGCTCGAGCCATGCCCTGAGGGAAACGTCGTCGGCGATCCCGCGCAGAAGCGTCATCGCCGTGTGGGTGTGCGCGTTGACCAGCCCTGGAATCAGCGCGTGGTTGGGCAGTGCGACGCGGGAGCGCGGGGCATAGCTGCGGTCGGCTTCGTCGGCATCGACGAGCGCGACGATCCGCCCGCCGTCGACGATCAGCGCATGGCCCGCCAGCACGCCCGCCGGCTCGACGGGGATCACCCAGCGCGCGTCGATGCGCAGGTCCACGGGGCTCGGAACGCGCTCGCTCATCGCGAATCAGTTTAGCAGGCAGGGCACCCACAACGGAAAAACAGGGACGCACCACGTTTTAAAACGTGGTGCGTCCCTGTTTTTCC
>DASYXO010000221.1:0-1969 GCA_035934825.1 Casimicrobiaceae bacterium | reverse complement strand
GGAGCCGTTCTCGAACTGGGGAGCGTCGCTGACGGAAGACGTCGCCGTCGGCGGCTTGCTGTGGCTCGCGTTCGTGCATCCGGCGGTCGCGCTCGCCGTGCTGGTGCTGCTGGTCGCGCTGGTGATCTGGCTGCTGCCCAGGGTCTGGCGCGCGCTCACGCGCCTGCTCGCGCGCATCTCCGGCTGGTTCGGGCATTCGACGGCGGGGCCCCGATAGTGTTCGACCGGATCCTGATCGCCAACCGCGGGGAGATCGCCTGCCGCATCGCGCGCACCGCCCGCAGGCTCGGCATCGAGACCGTCGCCGTCTACAGCGACGCCGACGTGCGGGCGTTGCACGTCGAGGCTTGCGACGCGGCGTACCGGATCGGCCCGGCGGCACCGCGCGAGAGCTACCTCGACGGCGACGCGATCATCAATGTGGCGCTCGCCGCCGGTGCGACGGCGATCCATCCCGGCTACGGCTTCCTGTCGGAGAACGAGGTGTTTGCCGCGGCCTGCGCGCGCGCCGGTCTGACCTTCATCGGTCCGCCACCCGCCGCGATCTGCGCGATGGGCTCGAAATCCGAGGCAAAATCGATCATGGTCCGCGCGGGCGTGCCGGTCGTGCCGGGCTATCACGGCGCCGACCAGGACCCGGCACTGCTCGCGCGCGAGGCCGAGCACATCGGTTTCCCGGTCCTGATCAAGGCGGTCGCCGGTGGCGGCGGGAAAGGCATGAAGGTCGCCGGCGCGACCGAGGCGTTCGCACCGGCGCTCGCGTCGGCGCAGCGCGAGGCACGCGCCTCGTTCGGCGACGACCGTGTGCTGATCGAGCGCTACCTGCCCTCGCCGCGCCATATCGAGATCCAGGTGTTCGGCGATTCGCAGGGCAACGTCGTCCACCTGTTCGAACGCGATTGCTCGGTGCAGCGTCGCCATCAAAAGGTGCTCGAGGAAGCACCCGCGCCCGCAATGCCGGCCGAGCGGCGCCGCGCAATGGGCGAGGCGGCGGTCGCCGCCGCGAAGGCGATCGGCTACGTCGGCGCGGGTACCGTCGAGTTCATCGCCTTGCAGGACGGAACGTTCTATTTCATGGAAATGAATACCCGCCTGCAGGTCGAGCATCCGGTCACCGAGATGATCACCGGCCTCGACCTGGTCGAATGGCAGCTTCGCGTCGCGGCGGGCGAGCCGCTGCCCCGGGTGCAGGATGCGCTGGCGATCCGCGGGCACGCGATCGAGGCGCGCATCTATGCCGAGGATCCCGAGCGCGGATTCCTGCCGTCGACCGGTCGCATCGTTCACTGGCGGATGCCCGACGAAAGCGCCCGCGTTCGCGTCGACACCGGTTATCGGGCCGGCGACGAGGTGAGCCTGTTCTACGACCCGATGCTCGCGAAAGTGATCGCCTGGGGCGAGGACCGCGAGCACGCGCGCCAGGGCTTGCTGCGGGCGCTGCGCCACTGCGAGGTCGCCGGCGTGACGACGAACGCGGCTTTCCTCGAGCGCGTCGTCGCCCACGACGCGTTCGCCTGCGCCCGCCTCGACACCGGATTGATCGAGAGCCACCGCGACGGCCTGCTCGCGCCGCCGGCGCCTGCGAAGACACCGGCGCTCGTCGCCGTAGCACTCGCGGAATTCTCGGCCCTCTGCGACGCGGCGCAGGCATCGGCCGCCGCATCCTCCGACCCGCATTCGCCGTGGAGCGACGTCGATGCCTGGTGGAACGGCAGCGCCACGCACGCGATCCCGATGACCTTTGCCGACGCCCACGGCGAGTACGCGCTGGCGCTCGCGCCGCGCGGGAAGGGCAGGGTCGCGATCGCCGGCGAGGCCGTGGTCCTTGGCCGTGATGGCGGCGCCGTCGACGCGACGTTCGAGCGGCGCGACGGGCGGCTGGTCAGCACCGCGGGCGGGCCGGTCTTCGACGCGAAGGTCGTGCCCGACGGCGACATCCGCCAAGTGTTCGCGGACGGCGATCGCGCAC
>DASYXO010000127.1:0-4358 GCA_035934825.1 Casimicrobiaceae bacterium | reverse complement strand
TCACCGCGGTCGAGAACCTGGCGGCATGGACGACGCTGGAGAACGAGCGCGCCGACCTGCCGGCGATCGAACGCGCGCTGGACAGGGTTGCGCTCGCGAGGCGCTCGCGCATTCCCGCCCGTGCGCTTTCCCAGGGTCAGCGCCGGCGCATCGGACTGGCCCGGCTCGCGCTGTCGCGGCGGCGGGTGTGGATTCTCGACGAGCCACTGACCGCGCTCGACAGCGACGGCGTCGACGTGCTCGAGGCGTTGCTGGCCACGCAGCTCGGCGGCGGCGGCATCGTCGTCGCAGCCTCGCACCAGCCGCTTCCCGTCGCGGCGGGGCAACTGCGCCGGCTCGACCTCGCACTCGCGTACCACGGATGAGCGAAGCTTCGGCGACCACCGCTGCACCGGACGCCGCCTCGGTATCGGCGGCATTCGGCTGGGCCCTCGCCCGCGATCTGCGGATCGCACTGCGCTCCAAGGCGGAACTTGGCGTCCAGCTGATGTTCTATGTGATCGTCGTGTCGCTGTTCCCGCTGGCAACCTCGCCCTCGCGCGAGATACTGGCGACGCTGGGGCCCGGCGTGCTGTGGACCGCCGCGCTGCTGGCGTCGCTGCTGTCGCTGCCGCGGCTGTTTTCCGCCGATTTCGGCGACGGAACGCTGGAGCAGATCGCATTGTCGCCACGGCCGTTGCCGGCCCTGGTGTCCGGTAAAATGGCGGCTCACTGGCTTACCACCGGTCTCCCCGTCGCCGTGCTGGCCCCGGTCCTGGGCGGCCAGTATGCGATGGACGGAACGGAGCTTGGAATCCTGGCGGCGGCGCTGTTCCTGGGCACGCCAATCCTGTCGTTGCTGGGCGCGATCGGGGCGGCGCTGACGCTGGGCGCACGCGGGGGCGGCAGCCTGCTTGCGCTCCTGGTCCTGCCCCTCTACGCCCCGGTGCTGATCTTCGGCGCCGGCGCCGTCGATGCCCTGCGCGCGGGGATGTCGGCGGGACCGCAGCTTTCGCTGCTGGCCGCCGGGTTGCTGCTGACGCTGGTCGCAGCACCGTTTGCCGTCGCGACGGCGGTGCGCATCGCGCTCGATTGATCGATGATCTTCAACTGGTTCCGCTACTCGTCGCCGATTTCGTTCTACCCGCTGGCGGGCCGCCTGTCGCGGGCGTTCGGCGTGCTCGCCGCAGGCTTCACGATCGCCGGCCTCTACATCGGCCTCGTCGTCGCGCCCACCGACGCGACGCAGGGCGACGCCTACCGGATCATCTTCCTGCATGTCCCGACGGCGTGGATGGCGATGCTGATCTATCTCGCCATGGCCTTCTGGAGCGCGCTCGCACTGGGCTTCAACACGCGGCTCTCCGCCATGATGGCGCAGGCGCTCGCACCCACCGGGGCGCTGATGGCGGCGCTCGCTCTGTGGTCCGGCGCATTCTGGGGCCGGCCAACCTGGGGCACCTACTGGGCCTGGGACGCGCGGATGACCTCGACGCTGATCCTGCTGTTCCTCTACCTCGGCGTCATCGCGCTGCGCAACGCCATCGACGATCCGCGGCGCGCCGATCGCGCCTGCGCCCTGCTTTCGCTGGTCGGCGCGATCAACGTGCCGATTATCTATTTCTCGGTGCAGTGGTGGAACACGCTGCACCAGGGCTCTTCGATCAGCTTCACCTCGGCGCCGAAGATGGCGATGACGATGGTCGAGGGCCTGCTGGTGATGACTGCCGGCGTCTGGTCGTACTGCATCGCGGTCACGCTGGCCCGCGTGCGATCGATCATCGTCGAGCGCGAGCGCGGCTCGGGCTGGGTCGCCTCGCTGATCGCGCGGCAGGGGGCGCGATGAGCGGATTCTTCGCGATGGGCGGCTATGCGTGGTATGTCTGGATGTCCTACGGCGCGGCCGCCGCCGCCGCCATCGTCGAGATCCTTGCGCTGCGCCTGCGCCGGCGGCAAGCCTTCGACATCGCGCGGATGGCGCAGGATGCCGACGGCGCGGCCCCCGCGACGCGCCCGCGGGTCGAACAACGGAGCAATGGATGAAAGCGCGCTATCGCCGGTTCGCATGGATCGGCCTGGGACTCGCCGCGGTCGGCGTCGCCGTCGCCCTGGTGCTCTCGGCATTCAGGTCGAACCTCGTGTTCTTCTTCACGCCGTCGCAGGTCGTCGCCCACGAGGTCCCGCAGTCGCGGCCTTTCCGGGTCGGAGGCCTCGTCGAGTCAGGCAGCCTGCGGCGCGACCCCGGCTCGTTGACCGTACATTTCCTGGTGACCGACACCGCCAAGACGGTCCCCGTCACCTACACCGGCCTGCTGCCGGACCTGTTCAAGGAGGGCAAGGGTGTCGTCGCGCAGGGCCGGATGGGACCCGACGGCGCGTTCCACGCGACCGAGGTCCTTGCCAAGCACGACGAGAACTACATGCCGCCCGAGGCCAAGTCCGCCATCGAGCAGGCGCAGCGCGGCCCGGAGTCGATGCCCAGCCTCCACGAGGCCCGGGCAAGGTGACGCGATGATCCCCGAGCTCGGTCACTTTGCGCTGATCGTCGCCCTGCTGGTCGCGATCGTCCAGGGCGTGCTCCCGTTGATCGGCGCGGCGCGTCGCGACGGCGCACTGATGGCGGTCGCGGTGCCCGCGGCCCGCGCACAGTTCGCGCTGGTCGCCCTGGCTTTCGGCTGCCTCGCCTGGAGCTTCGTCACCAGCGACTTCTCGGTCCAGAACGTCGCGGTGAACTCGAACTCGCAGCTCCCGCTTCGATACCGCTTCGCGGCGACCTGGGGGTCGCACGAAGGCTCGCTGCTGCTGTGGGCGCTGATGCTGGGCGGCTGGGGATTCGCGGTCAGCGTGTTCTCGCGCAACCTGCCACAGGTGTTGCGCGCACGCGTGCTCGCGGTCATGGGCCTGGTCGCGATCGGCTTCCTGCTGTTCATGCTCACGGCCTCCGACCCCTTCCTGCGGCTGGTGCCGGTGCCCCCCGAAGGGCGCGATCTCAACGCGCTGCTGCAGGATCCGGGCATGGTCGTGCATCCACCGATGCTCTACATGGGCTATGTCGGCTTCTCGGTTGCGTTCGCGTTCGCGATCGCCGCGCTGATCGGCGGCAAGCTCGACGCGTCGTGGGCACGCTGGTCGCGGCCGTGGACGACGGTCGCGTGGTCGTTCCTGACCATCGGCATCGCGCTGGGCAGCATCTGGTCCTACTACACCCTCGGCTGGGGCGGCTGGTGGTTCTGGGACCCCGTCGAGAATGCGTCTTTCATGCCGTGGCTCGCCGGCACGGCGCTGATCCACTCGCTGGCGGTGACCGAGAAGCGCGGCGCATTCCGCAGCTGGACGGTCCTGCTCGCGATCCTGGCGTTCTCGCTGTCGCTGATCGGCACCTTCCTGGTCCGCTCCGGCGTGCTGACCTCGGTCCACGCATTCGCGACCGATCCCGCGCGCGGCACCTTCATCCTCGGTTTCCTCGCGATCGTCATCGGCGGATCGCTGACCCTCTACGCGTTTCGCGCCGGCGCGGTCGGTGCCGGCGGCGACTTCGCGCCGGTCTCCCGCGAATCGATGCTGCTCGGCAACAACATCCTGCTGGTGATCGCGCTCGCCAGCGTGCTGCTCGGCACGCTCTATCCGCTGTTCATCGATGCGCTGAATCTCGGCAAGATCTCGGTCGGCCCCCCCTACTTCGACTCGGTGTTCTATCCGCTGATGGCGCCGATGATCTTCCTGATGGGGGTGGGGCCGATCGCGTCGTGGCGCAAGGCGCGCATCCCCGACTTGTGGACGCGCCTGCGATGGGCCGCGTATGTGGCCGCTGCGACCGGGGTGCTCGTGCCCTTCGCGATCGGCCGGTGGAAGCCCCTGGTCGCACTGGGGCTGCTGCTCGCGGCGTGGGTCGCGGGCGCGACGGCAAGCGCGCTCCTCCAGCGGCTGCGGGCGGCGCCGCAGCGCGGCATCGTCGCCAAGATGCGCGCGAATCCGCCCGCATGGTACGGCATGCTGCTGGCGCACCTCGGCGTCGCTGCCTTCATCGCCGGCGTCACGCTGGTCAAGGGCTACGAGGTCGAGCGTGACGTGCGGCTCGACGTCGGCCAGGGCGTCGAGGTCGGCGGCGACACCTACACTGTCCGGGGCATCGTGGCGCAGGCAGGGCCGAACTACGACGCTCTGGTCGGCACCGTCGAGGTCACGCGCGGCGCCCGGCACGTCGCGACCCTGAGGCCAGAGAAGCGGACCTACCGCGCGTCGGGCGAGGTGATGACCGAGGCATCGATCCAGAGTGGAATCCTGGGCGACCATTACGTGTCGCTGGGCGAGCCCGTCACCGCGAAAGGCGCGGCGGGCGCGTGGGCCGTACGGATCTACGTCAAGCCCTTCGTCGACTG
>DASYXO010000117.1:0-3006 GCA_035934825.1 Casimicrobiaceae bacterium | reverse complement strand
CCGCGGTGCCGGACGACACGCCCGCGCTCGCGTGGAGCGACAGCGCGGGCGCGTCCCGGTGGATGAAGGCGCTGCCGCTGGCCGGCGTCGGGCAGGCCCACGCCGCCCTGCTCGGACAGCTGCGCGCGATGGCCGCGGCAGAGATCCCTCCGCGCGAGCGCGCGACGATCGCCGAGCTCGCCCGGGAACCCGTCGTGCACCTCCACGCCGAGCTCGCGCGCCGCTACGCAGGCAAGCCGCAGCCCGCCGGCGCGCGCGAGCGCGAGGCCGCCGAGCAGGCGATTGCGTTGTGGCAGGCGCTCTGGGTCCAGTACTCGACGTGCCTGAAGCCGCTGCTCGAAGGCGACAGCGAGCTGCAGGGCGTCAAGGCGAAGCTGCTGCAGCGCGCGCTGTACGTGGGCAAGCAACTGGTGATCGTCCACGGACTCGCGCGGCGCGCCGCGCCGCCCGCCCTATGGCAGGAGTTGCACGCGTATTACCGCCTCGCCGAAATGCTCGATTGCACGACGGTGGGCGTCTCCGACGCCCTGATGCCGGAGGCCGACGGACTGTCGTGCTATTCGATGTACAGCCATGCGCTTCTGATTGCGCTGGCCGATCCGTACGCGCTGTCGATGAGGCAGATCGAGCTCGTCGACCGCTGGCTCGCGCAGTGGGCGCGCAAGCTCTTTCCGTACGCGCAGCAGCGGGAGAGCGAGGGCGCGATCATCATCGTCGACCTCGAAGGCGAGCACGGCGCAGTGCTCGCCGCCACGGCGCCGGCCAGTCCGTCCGCATCGACGCGCTTCGGCTATCCGGCGAAGCTCGCGACGAGCGTGCGCGGGCGGTTGAAGCGACTCGCCAACGGCAGTTCCCCCGCGGACCTGCAACTCGGTGACGACGTGTCTACCGATGCGACGTCGGCGCTGCTCGCCCACCTCGACCTTCACTGGCTGCAGGCGCCGCGCAACGTCCAGCGCACCAAATCGCGCGCGATCGAGCTCGCGGCCGGCGGCACGCCTGCGGCCTATTTCCGGGTCGCCGGGCGCTCGTTCGCGCGTCAGGACCCGCTTGGGCGCGACAACGAGAACCCGACCAAGTACCTCCAGACGGTCGGGGGCATCACCGACTTCGACCGCCACCGCGAAGAGGCCGAGCGCAACTGGCCCTGGGAGAAATGGTACGGGGCCGCCGAGTGGCGCGAGGCCACGGTCAAACATCCCGGCGTCACCCACTACGAGTGGTTCCTCGACCAGCTCGTCGTGGTCCGCGAGGAGGGGCGCGTGCGGCTCGGATACGTCTCGAGGCTCGTTGCGGAAGGCGAGGGCGAACTCGCGCTGTCGGTGCGGATCTGGCCGGGGGACCCGAGGGGATACGTCGTCCGCATGGTGAACCAGGATCGCAGCGAAGACCCGCCGGCGCCCGCGTTGCTGCTCTCGGGCACCCCCGAGGAGTCGTCGACGCTGGTCATGGCGCCGCGCGGCTTCAATGCCGGGCGCATCCTGCGCGTCGACGAGGTGGGCAGCGGACGCCGGTTTCGCCTGCTGCGCATCGTCCAGCGGGGCGCGGATTTCGAGCGGGTCGTGTTCGAGGCGGTCGAGGACGACTGAGCGTTCCCGCGCCGGCCGGTGCTGCCGGTCGACGTCATGCGGTCGACGTCTTCCGGTCGACGTCGTAAGCTCGCAGGGCCATGACGAACCGACTCGCGGCTGCGACGAGCCCCTACCTCCGGCAGCACGCCGGCAACCCGGTCGACTGGCACACCTGGGGCGAGGACGCCCTCGCGCTCGCCAGGCGCGAGGACAAGCCGATCCTGCTGTCGATCGGATACTCGGCCTGCCACTGGTGCCATGTGATGGCGCACGAGTCGTTCGAGGACCCGGAGGTCGCCGCCGCGATGAACGCCGGATTCGTCAACATCAAGGTCGACCGGGAAGAGCGACCGGACCTGGACCAGATCTACCAGACGGCACACGCGCTGCTGACGCGCGGGGCCGGCGGCTGGCCGCTGACGGTGTTCATGACGCCGGACGGCGCGCCCTACTTTGCGGGCACCTATTTTCCGAAGCGGGCGCGCCACGGGCTGCCGGGATTCCTGGACATCCTGCCGCGCATCGCTGCCGCCTACCACGAGCAGGGTCCGGCGATCGCCGAGCAGTGCGCGCGCTTGTCGGGGGCCCTGCAGTCCCTCGAGCCCGGGCAGCGTGCTGCAGCGCTGCCGGCGAATGCCGGCGCGGTGGCGCTGGCCGAGCTCAAGCGGACCTTCGACGCGAAGGATGGCGGCTTCGGCGGCGCGCCGAAGTTCCCCCACTCGGCCGAGCTCGGATTCTGCCTGCGTGCGTGGAAGCTGCGCGACGACGACGGCGCGCAGCGCATCGCACGCATCACGCTCGCGAAGATGGCGGCGGGCGGCATCGCCGACCAGCTCGGTGGCGGCTTTTGCCGCTACAGCGTCGACGCGCAGTGGTCGATCCCGCATTTCGAGAAGATGCTCTACGACAACTCGGCGCTGCTCGCGCTTTACGCCGACGCGGGGCGCGCGATGCGCGAGCGCGCATTCGGCGCCGTCGCGCGCGACATCGTCGGCTGGCTCGCGCGCGAGATGCGCGCGCCCGACGGGGCATGGTACTCGAGCCTCGACGCGGACAGCGAAGGCGAGGAAGGCAGGTTCTACGTGTTCAGTCGCGAGGAGGCGCGCGAGGCGATGTCCGCCGACGAGTGGGCGGCGGCCTCGCTGCACTACGGCTTCGACGGGCCGCCCAATTTCGAGCACCGGGCCTGGCACCTGCGCGTGGCGGTTCCGGTCGCCGAGGTCGCGCAGCTGCTCGGCATCCCGCTGCCCGACGTGCAGACGCGCATCGTTGGTGCCCGCGGGGCGCTGTTCGCGCGCCGCGAGACGCGCGTGCGTCCCGGACGCGACGACAAGATCCTCACCGCGTGGAATGCGCTCGCGATCGGCGCGCTGGCGCGAGCTTCGCGCGCGCAGGACGAGCCCGCGTGGGGGGAGCTGGCGCTCGCGGCGCTGGA
>DASYXO010000074.1:0-5140 GCA_035934825.1 Casimicrobiaceae bacterium | reverse complement strand
TGCGCAGGACCGTCTTCCCTTTCCTTTCTTCCTCTTCCTTCCGGACCTCGGCGCTGATCGACACCTGGTTACCCTCGACCGCGACGTGGATGTCTTCCTTCTTCACGCCAGGAACCTCGGCCTTGACGCGGTAGGTCTTGTCGTCCTCGGTCACGTCGATCTTGATCTCCGGTGCAGCGGGGAAATCGCGGCCCCAGCTACGCAGGCGTGGCACGCGCAGAAGTTCCTCGATGTCGCGAAACGGCGTGAACGTTGCGATATCGCCGAACGGATCGAACCGGGTGATGTTTGCCATGGAGACCTCCATTGTGGTCATGTCGCTTGCCGCGGACCCGGCGCGGCCGCCCCGTGGATGCTCCGTGCCTGCCATGGGATCGCGGCTGCGCAGCTCGAGTTGATTCTGACCCGATGGCGTCGAAATGGTTTTGACGTACATCAACCAGCGTGAGCACCCAGCCGCGGAAGGCCACTGCGGCTGCGCGGTGCCCGCGGGCGCCCTCCGCCGGGAGCGGCCACGCGTATATGATGCGCAGGGGATCGACGGCAGCGTACGTCGTCACCACGATCGTGCTCCCTCCACAAGCCATCGCCGAGGCCGTGCTGCTCGAGAAATACGCGAGCGGCGACGAGCGCAGCGCCGACGACGTGCGCCGGCGGGTGGCGCGCGCGCTCGCAGCCGTCGAGCCGCAGGACCAGCGGGCGCGATGCCAAGCGAGCTTCCATCGCGCCCAGGCCGATGGTTTCATCCTCGGCGGGCGGATCAATTCAGCGGCGGGCACCGACCTCAAGGCGACGCTGATCAACTGCTTCGTACAGCCGGTGGGCGACAGCATCTCGACCGACGGCGACGAAGTCGGCATCTACGCCGCGCTCAACGAGGCGGCGGAGACGATGCGCCGGGGTGGGGGCGTCGGCTACGATTTCTCGCACATCCGGCCTGAAGGCGCCTATGTCCGCGGCACCGCCAGCCGCGCCAGCGGCCCGCTGTCGTACATGCGCGTTTTCGACCAGTCCTGCGAGGCGATCGAGTCGGCGGGCGCGCGGCGAGGTGCCCAGATGGGGGTGCTGCGCTGCGACCATCCCGACATCGAAGCCTTCGTTCATGCGAAGGATCATGGCGGACTCTCCAATTTCAACCTTTCGGTGGCGGCGACGGACGCGTTCATGGAAGCGGTCGTCGCCGATCGGCGATGGGCGCTGGTCCATCGCGCGCCACCCGGTCCCGGGCAGATCGCTGCCGGGGCGCACCGACGCGCCGACGGACTCTGGGTCTATCGCCACGTTGCCGCGGCCGCGCTGTGGCGCGAGATCGTCTCCAGCACCTGGGATCACGCCGAGCCCGGCGTGCTGTTCATCGACACCATCAACCGCGACAACAACCTTTCCTATTGCGAAACGATCGAGGCGACGAACCCCTGCGGCGAGGAGCCGCTGCCGGCCTACGGATCCTGCGACCTCGGAAGCATCAACCTGTGCGCGCTGGTGCGCGCTCCGTTCACCGACGCTGCACGCTTCGACGTCGAGCGCCTGCGCGCGATCGTCCCGGTCGCCGTGCGCATGCTCGACAACGTGCTCGATGCGACACTGTGGCCCCTGCCCCAGCACCGGCAGGAGGCGATGTCCAAACGGCGCATCGGACTCGGATTCACCGGCCTCGGCGACGCGTTGCTGATGCTCGGCCTGCGTTACGACGCCGACGAGGGGCGGATGCAGGCCGTCGCGATCGCGCGCGCACTGCGCGATGCGGCTTACCTGGCATCGGTGGAGCTCGCGAAGGAGCGAGGTCCTTTCCCGCTGTTCGAGGCGAGCTCGTACCTGGCGCCGCCACGCTTCGCGTCGCGCCTGCCCGACGACATCAAGGCCGAGATCGCCCGGCACGGCGTCCGCAACAGCCACCTGCTGGCAATCGCACCGACCGGCACGATATCGCTCGCCCTCGCCGACAACGCATCCAACGGGATCGAGCCGGCCTACGCCTGCGTGTACACGCGCAAGAAGCGCATGCCCGACGGCTCGCGCCGCGAATATCGCGTCGAGGACCATGCCTGGCGCGTCTACCGCGCGCTGCATGGCATCGGCGACGACGTGATCGCGGTCCCATTCGACCCTGCGCAGGCGGCAGGCGCTGCGCAGGCGCCCAGCGTCCGGACCGGGGCCGACGGGCGGCGCCACGCGATGCTGCCCCGGCATTTCGTCACCGCACTCGAGATCAGCGCGCTCGATCACATGCGGATGAGCGCCGCTGTCCAGCCGTACGTCGATACGGCGATCAGCAAGACCGTCAATGTCGCGGCCGACTACCCGTTCGCCGGATTCCGCGACCTCTATCTCGAGGCGTGGCGCAGCGGCCTCAAAGGGCTGACTACGTACCGGCCGAATGCCGTCGTCGGATCGGTGCTGGAGGTGCCCTGCCGCATCGCATCATGACCGGAAGCCCAACGCGCGCGGGCTCGCCCGACCCGGAGAATCCGCGCCCGGCGCAGCATGGAATGTCGGGTAACGATACTGGCATCGCGGCCGAGGCGCCGGCGCGACCGCAGGCATAATGCCGGGAACGGCAGGGCCGCCTTCGCCGCTCCCGCCCGATCGACCGCGACGTTCGCGGCCCGCGGTGCGTACTGCGCCTGCGGGCAGGTCGATGCCGATCCAAACGCACGAATCGAAGGAGGTCTCCTTGCCCGACGCGCAACAACGCCTGAGCGCGCTTTCCGCACCCATGTTGGCGGGCCTCCTGCGTGGCGTCGAGAAGGAGAGCCTGAGAATCTCGCCGGACGGCGCGCTGGCGGCGACCGCGCACCCGCAAGCGCTGGGATCGGCGCTTACGCACCCGCACATCACAACCGATTTCAGCGAATCCCAGCTCGAGCTCATCACCGGCGTGCACGCGAGCGCCGACGCCTGCGTCGGCGAGCTGACCGAGATCCACCAGTTCGTGTACCGCCACATCGGCGACGAGTCGATGTGGTCGGGCAGCATGCCCTGCCTTCTTCCCGACGACGACCACATTCCAATCGGGCATTACGGCAGCTCCAACCTGGGAAGGATCAAGACCGTCTACCGGACCGGGCTCGCGCACCGCTACGGACGGAGGATGCAGACGATCTCCGGCGTCCATTACAACTTCTCGCTCCCCGACGCGGCCTGGGCGGCGTTGCAGCAGGCAGACGCGCATGACGGAGATCCGCAGGATTACCGCACCGATGCCTACTTCGCGCTGATCCGCGGTTTCCGGCGCAAGTCGTGGCTGCCGCTGTACCTGTTCGGCACGTCGCCCGCCGCCTGCCGGTGCTTCGTCGAGGGACGCCGGCATGCGCTGCAGGACCTCGGCTCGCGCACGATGTACCTGCCGAACGCGACATCGTTGCGCATGGGCCCGCTGGGTTACCAAAGTGACGCGCAGGCCGCGCTCAAGGTCAGCTTCAACAGCCTCGCGAGCTACGCCCGCTCGTTGCAGCGGGCGATGACCGAGCCCTATCCGCCCTACGAGACGATCGGCCTGCGCGACGGCGACCGCTACCTGCAACTCGCGACGGCGCTGCTGCAGATCGAGAACGAGTTCTACGGGACGATCCGTCCCAAGCGCCCGATCCGGCGCGGCGAGCGGCCGCTGCATGCGCTGACGGAGCGTGGCGTCGAGTACGTCGAAGTCCGCAGCCTCGACGTCGATCCATACTCGCCAGTCGGCATCGACGCACGAACGATGCATTTCCTCGATGCTTTCCTGCTGAACTGCCTGTTGTCCAACAGCCCTCTGGACACGCCGGAGGAGATCGCCGAGATCGCAGCCAACCAGTACCGCGTCGCCGAACGGGGACGCGAACCGGGACTGCGCCTGCTGCAACGCGGCCGCGAGCGCAGCCTCGCCGACTGGGGCGTGGAAATCATCGACGACTGCGAGCCGTTCGCCGCCGCGCTCGACACCGCTCGCGGCAGCCATGCGCACCGCGATGCGCTCGCTGCGGCCCGCGCGGCACTTGCCGACCCGGCGACGACGCCCTCGGCACGCGTGCTGCGCGAGATCGATCAGGAATACGCCAAGTCGTACTTCGAATTCGCGCGTGCCAGGTCGCTGCAGGCGCGCCGCGACCTGCTCGCTCTCCCATTTTCCGCTGCCCAGGAATCGCGCTTCAGGCGCATGGCCGACGAATCGGTGGCCGCGCAGCGGGAAATCGAGGCGTCGGATCGCCTGCCGTTCGAGACCTATCGCCAGCAGTACCTGGCGCAGGACCTGCTGGCCGGAATGCGCCTGCCGGCGATGGGCTGAGCCGCACGCCCGGCAGCGCCAGGGCCACTGCGACCGGAATGCTGCGCCGACCGGCCCCTGGCAAGCCATCCGATTTCGAGGATGCCAAAGCATGGAATTCTCCAACCGCACTGTCGTCGTGACCGGCGCAGCCGGACATCTGGGCCGCGCCGTGGCAGAGGCATTCGCCGCGCGGGGCGCGAATCTCGCCCTGATCGCCCGCCGGAAAGAACAGTTCGCTGATGCACTCGGCTCCGAGGAGCCGACCAGGCTGCTGCTCGTTGCCGACCTCCTGAAGCGCGACGACCTCGCCCGTGCCGTCGCGACGACGGTCGAGCGATTCGGCGGCATCGATGTCCTGTGCAACATCACTGGCGCGTTCCGCATGGGCGAGCCGGTCCACGAGCTCTCGGATGCGACCCTCGACTTCCTGTTCGACGCCAACGTGCGAACGCTCGTCAACGCCGCGCACGCAGTGGTGCCGGTGATGCGCGCCGGGAACGGTGGACGCATCGTCAACGTCGCCGCGTTCGCCGCTCGTAAGGGCGCGGCGCGGATGGGCGCCTACAGCGCCGCCAAGAGCGCGGTCGTGCGCCTGACCGAGGCGATGGACGCCGAGCTGCGTGAACACCGCATCAACGTGAACTGCGTGCTGCCGACGATCATCGATACGCCCGACAACCGTGCCGCAATGCCGCGCGCGGATCCGGCGAAGTGGGTCGCGCCGCAGGACCTCGCGAACGTGATCGCTTTCCTCGCCTCCGACGACGCCCGAGCCATTCATGGCGCGGCGCTGCCCGTCACCGGACTGGTCTGACCGCGGCGCGCGACAGCGCCAATGCCAGCGCCAGCGCCAGCGGAGCCGCAACGATCGGCCACGTCAGGTAGCGTCGCTCG
>DASYXO010000069.1:0-2469 GCA_035934825.1 Casimicrobiaceae bacterium | reverse complement strand
AGAGCGACGGCCCGAAAGCCAGCACCAACGTCGAGAAGACGACACCCAGCGCGAGATTGACGATGATCGCGTGCAGCACCAGTGCGTTGGCGTCGCCGCGGCGGCCGCCGCCCAGCGCCCGGGCGATTGCCGACGAGATGCCGCCGCCCATGGCGCCGGCCGACAGCATCTGCATCATCATGAAGCCGGGGTACACCAGCGCCATGCCGGCGAGCGCGTCGAGGCCGAGACGCGACACCCACCAGGTCTCGATGAGGCCCGTCGACGCTTGCGCCAGCATCACCAGTACATTGGGCCACGCCATGCGCAGCAGCGTCGGCACGATCGGCCCATGCAGCAGCAAGCGCGTGCGGGGGGTGAGCGCTGCCGCAGGCGCGGTCGACGGCGGCGCGACGGCATCGCTGGCAGCGATGCTCATGTGCGGTCTCCGGCGAGGTGCCGTGAGCGCTTGCGCGCGGCCCGGGTACTGCCGGCTTCCGCGAGGAGGCGAGATCGTCTGCCTGACGATAGCCGCCGATGCATGCCATGGCCGGCAGCGGGTCCCGGGGCGAGGCGATAGTCGGGTGCGACCAGCGGACGCCCGCTCAGGCGATCGACCAGGATGGGATCGGCGGGCGCACCGGTCGCGGCGTCGACGACGAGTACGCTGGCGCCCTCGGGTGCGAAATGCCGATTGCCCCAGGCGAGCATCGCTACCAGCACCGAGCGAAAATCCTGTCCGCGCTCGGTCAGCTGATATTCGTCACGCGGCGGATGAGTGCTGTAGCGGTGCCGCTCCAGCAGCCCTGCGGCGACCAACGCGTCGAGGCGCCGCGTCAGCATGCCCGGAGCGATGCCGAGGCTTTGGCGGAACTGCTCGAAGCGCGTCATGCCAGACAGCGCGTCGCGCAGGATGAGCATGCTCCACCATTCGCCGACCCGCTCGAGCGAGCGGGCGATCGGACACGACATGTCGCCGAAACTCTTGCGTCGCATGGCCGCCTACCAGTAACTACTATGATGATAGTCATGACCATGGCCGCCCGAGTCAACCGCGCCGGCGATGCGCGGCGTGCATACGGCCACGGCGTTATCGCCAGGCCTCGCCTAGGTCGCTTTCTCGCCTGGCGGCGCACCAGGCATCCACGGCTCAGGCGGCGCCCCCGCCAGCCCGAGACGCGTATGGCCGGGACCACTGACCCGGCGAAGGAGGTTTATGCGTGAGCTGAGCCGCGCAATCGCGTTGCCGGCGGTGCTAGTGACCGAAGCGCAGCAGGAAGTCGCCGAGGCTCAGTATGATCTCGATGACGATGAGGCCGATGATGTACCATTCGAGCCGCATGCCGCGCTGCGTCTGCACCACGTCGAGGATCGTGCCGACGGTATCGTTGATCAGCGCGAGCTTGCGCTCCATGCCGCGACTGCGCTCGACGAGCTCGTACTCGTCCTCGAGACGCGCATAGAGGCGCTCGAGCTCGGGATGGTCCCACAGCACGTCCGGCTTCTCCTGTACCTCGACGCGGCCGACCATGCGTTGCTGCGTCAGCAGCACCCCGCCAATCTGCTGCAATAGCCGGTTCGCCTGCGAGCCGGTGCGTCCGGTGCGCTGCAGCCGATCGGCGAGCGGCTCGATCTGGTCGAAGGCTTCGGCGATCCGGCTCTCGTAATGCGACAGGATCAGGCTCTTCGACAGCACGTTGGCGACGATCTGCAGCCGCTCCGGCGAGGCCTCGCGCAACGCGATGCCGCCGGACGGATCGACCTGGTCCTCGCCGCCGGACTTGACCAGGATCTGCACCTGATCGGTCTCCGGCGTCGCCGCGGCATCGACGATGCGCGGCCTGAGCGAGCGCACGACCTG
This sequence comes from Casimicrobiaceae bacterium, assembly GCA_035934825.1. GTDB lineage: Bacteria > Pseudomonadota > Gammaproteobacteria > Burkholderiales > Casimicrobiaceae > VBCG01. The sequence goes on along the minus strand of DASYXO010000069.1, from coordinate 629 downwards.
ATCCTCCTCGATCACCGAGAGGCCGGCGAAGACGGCGACGCCGTAACGGAACAGGAACGCGATGCCATCCTTGGCGACACGCAAGGTAAGCGGGTTGGTGGCGATGGTGTCGTCGCGCTCGAGCCCGCGCGTGTCGAGGCGTTCGCCGAGCAGCAGCGCGCGCACGGGAAACGACGTCGTTGTTGCAGGTGAATCGATGCGGGTTTCGACCATGAGGTTGCTTGGTTTATGAAAAGATTTTCGGGCGCGTCCACTGCGCCAATGGTAGGCGGGACGAGCCCTCCGGTCCAGCCGACGCGCCGCAATCACGGCATGTTCACGTAGCCGCGAGGAGGGTCGCGTTGCGGAAGAAAATCAGCCGCGCGCCGATCTTACCCATACGAAGCGCCGCGCAACGGTCGGGCACGATCCGAAGCGCGGCATGCTCGCGCGGCTTTCAACGGAGGACCACATGACATCGACTATTTTCAGGCTGACCGCGGCGGCGCTGACCGCGGCTCTCTCTGCTTGCGCGACATCACCGCCACCCATGCGCATTGCCACGACACAAGTGGGTGGCGCGCAAGTCCATCGCGATACTGTCCAGCCCCTGTTCGCTTGCGAAGCCGCGGATGGTGGCTTCAATGCGC
>DASYXO010000028.1:0-9676 GCA_035934825.1 Casimicrobiaceae bacterium | reverse complement strand
TAGTCGCGATTGGTCACCGTCAGCAGCGCGGCGACGTCCGGCAGGGCCAGAGCGCGGACCGCCGTCTTGGCGAGCAGCGTCTCTCCGTCCGGAAGCAGCATGAACGGCTTGGGCGCGGCTTCACGCGACAGCGGCCACAGTCGGGTCCCGGCGCCGCCGGAAAGGATCAGGGGGACGAGAGGGGAGGGGGTCATTGCGCGAGTCGTCGGTTGATTCCGAAGGTACTGTAGCCCAGATCGTCCCGTGTAGGACAAACCTCGACACGAGCATAGGCTGCACGCCGATACGGCGCACGGGGGCTTTCCCCTAGCATCCAAGAAGGTCCCAACACCTGCCACGAGGCTCCGAATGCCAGACGACGCAATCTCGATCGATGCAGCGAATCCCGAGGCGGCCGTCGCGCTGCCGTTCGCGGCTGCGGCGCGTTCGGCGTCGGTGACGACACTCGGGCGCTTCGGGCGGCTCCACGGCAGCTCGACAGCCATGCAAGAGGTGTACCGGATGATCGAGCGGGTTGCCCCGACCGAAGCCACGGTCTTCATTACCGGCGAGTCGGGTTGCGGCAAGGAGCTGGTCGCACGCACGATCCACGAGCGGGGCCCGCGCGCCGCGCGTCCGTTCGTCGCGATCAACTGCGGGGCGATACCTGCGAATCTGATCGAGGCGGAGCTTTTCGGTCACGAGCGGGGCGCGTTCACCGGCGCGGATCGCCAGCACCACGGCTGCTTCGAGCGGGCCGAAGGCGGGACATTGTTCCTCGACGAGATCACCGAAATGCCCATCGAGATGCAGGCCGGCCTGTTGCGGGTGCTCGAGAGCGGGCGCTACACGCGGGTCGGGGGCGATGTCGAGCGCGACGCCGACGTACGCGTGCTGGCGGCGTCGAATCGCGATGCGCAGGATGCGCTGCGCGACGGATGCCTGCGCGAGGACCTGATGTACCGCCTCGCGGTGTTTCCGATCGCGTTGCCGCCGCTTCGGGCGCGCGGGGAGGACGCCGAGGTGCTCGCCGGACACTTCCTGCAGGAGCTCAATGCCGAGGCCGGGGCGGCCAAGCGGCTGTCGCGCGCCGCGCTGGCGAGCGTTCGCAGTCATTCCTGGCCCGGCAACGTCCGCGAACTCAGGAATGCCGTGCATCGCGGATTCATCCTGGCCGACGAGATGGTCGAGCTCGACGTCGACCGGGTCGCCCCGCCGCCGGCCGACGGCCGGTGCTTGCGCATTCCCGTCGGCACATCGCTCGCCGACATGGAGCGCCAGGCGATCTTCGCGACCCTCGATCATTGTCGTGGCAACAAGCGGCGCGCGGCCGAGATCCTGGGCGTCAGCCTCAAGACGCTGTACAACCGCCTGGCCGCATACCATGCGGAACCCGATGCTGGACTCGCGGCCCTTTAGGCTAGAATCCGGGGATTCTCGCGTCAGCGGAACCCCGATGATCCGGATTCTGATCGCGGACGATCACGCCATCGTGCGGGCAGGGCTGCGCCAGTTCATCGCAGATCAGGCCGACATGGAGGTCGCGGGAGAAGCCGCGAGCGGATCGGAAACGGTGGCGGCAGTCCGCAACGACGAATTCGACGTTGTGCTGCTCGACATCTCGATGCCCGACAAGAACGGCATCGACACGCTGCGCCTGCTGCGCCACGTGAAGCCCGATCTGCCCGTGCTGATGCTCTCCGCGTACGGCGAGGACCAGTACGCCGTCAACCTGCTGCGCGCCGGCGCCTCCGGCTACGTGAGCAAGGAAGCCGCATCGACCCAGCTCGTCGGCGCGATCCGCACCGTCGTGCAGGGCCGCAAGTACGTGAGCCCGGCGCTCGCCCAGATCCTCGCCGACGGTGTTTCTGGCGACGCCGACCGGCCGCTGCACGCCGAGCTGTCGCAGCGCGAGTTCCAGATCTTCTGCAAGCTCGCTTCCGGGGCCGCGGTCTCGAAGATCGCCGACGAGTTGAACCTCTCGGTGAAGACCGTCAGCACCTACCGAACACGGATCCTCGAGAAGATGGCGATGAAGTCGAACGCCGACCTCACCTATTACGCGATCAAGAACGGACTGATCGAGTGATAGATCGCAGGCACGGGAGTTCTGGTTTCGGGCCGGCGCAACCGGGGGATTCGAAACAGACCGTACGGAAGGCGGGGATCGATCCCGCCGATGGCGGTGCGCCGGCGCCGGGGGGTGCGCGCGCGACAGCGCCCGCGGCCGGCGGTTCGCCGCTGCGCGTGCTGCTGGTCGAGGATTCGCCCCTGATCCGCGAACGACTCGCCGAATCGATCGCCGAGCCCGGCTGCATCGAGGTTGTCGGCCAGGCCGATAGCGAGCAGGCGGCGATCGGGATGCTCGCCGCGGCCCCCTGGGATGCGATGGTGCTGGACCTGCAGTTGCGCCACGGCACTGGCCTGGGCGTGCTGCGCGCGCTGATTTCGCGGCGCCCGCCGGACGTCAAGGTGATCGTCCTCACCAACTACGCGTTTCCCCAGTACCGCGCGAAGAGCCTGGCGTTGGGTGCCGACTATTTCTTCGACAAGGCGCGCGAATACCATCGAGTGCGCGAAGTGCTCGACCACCTGGTGGCCGAGCGTAGATCCGGCGTGCACTGACGCCCGGGCCGTCGTCCGATTCGAATTGCTCATCGAGGGCGCCGGCGGCGAACCGCCGCGGCGTGGACATGCATGGACATCGAGCTGCAGACGCCTCGCCGTTTTCGAGCCGCAGAATGCGCATTGATCGCCATCGCCGTGGTGGCGGTGGTGGCCGCGGCGAAGCTCGCCGACGCATTCCTGGTGCCGGTCGTCGTCGGCATGCTCGCGAGCTATTCCCTGCAGCCGCTGGTTGCGTGGCTCGAGCGCATCGGCGTACACCGCGCTCTCGGCGGCGCAGTCGTGCTCGCGATCCTGACCGGCCTGGTCATCGGCGGCATCTTCCTGCTTCGCGACGACGCGAGGGCGGCGATCGCCGAGCTCCCGCATGCTGCGCGCACGCTGCGCATTGCCGCCCACGAGACTGCGCGCAGGCCCGAAGGTCCGGTGGCGCACGTGCGCGCGGCTGCCGCCGAGCTGAATCGGGCAGCAGCCGAGGCTGCCGGCAACGGCGTGGCGCCGCCTGCGCCCCAGGCGCCCACGCTGACCGGCCTGCAGAAGTGGCTCGCCGAGCAATCGTCGAGGGTTCTCGCGGTCGTCGCCGATCTGGGCATCGCAGCGATGCTCGCCTATTTTCTGCTTGCGTCGGGCGACACGTTCCGCCGCAAGCTCGCCCAGCTTGCCGGCCCGACCCTTGCGCGGCGCAGGATCACGATCGAGATTCTCGACGAGATCGACGCGCAGGTGCAGCGCTACCTGCTGACAATGCTGGTTATCAACGTCGTCGTGGCCCTCACGACCTGGGCCATCCTCGCGGCTTTCGGCGTCGATCACGCCGCGCTGTGGGGCGTGATTGCTGGTGTGCTGCATGTGGTGCCGTATGCCGGGTCGGCGCTGACCATTGTCGCGACCGGGCTCGCCGCATTCCTGCAATTCGAGACCGTGGGACGCGCGCTGCTCGTCGCGCTCGCCATCGGGACCGCGGCAACGCTGACCGGCACCGGCCTTTCGTCCTGGATGCTCGGGCGCGCGTTTCGCATGAACGCGGTCGCCGTCTTCGTTGCGCTGCTGTTCTTCGGCTGGCTGTGGGGAGGCTGGGGATTGCTGGTCGGCGTGCCGCTGCTCGCGACCATCAAGACTGCAGCGGAGCGGATCGTCCCGCTACGCGCGATCGGCGCGCTGATCAGCAGCTAGTCTAGTCAGCGGCCGAGGCGGCCGAGGCGCGCCCGCGCGCGTCGGCATCGGGCTCGCTCTGCGGTGCCGCGCCGTCCGCGGCAAGTGGAATGAAGACCTCGATCTTCGTTCCGGCGCCGGGCCGGCCACTGATCCTGAAGTCTCCGTTGAACGCGCGCACGCGCTGGCGCATGCCGATGATGCCGTGCGACAGGTGGTCGGTCGCCGCGCCGGCGGGCAATCCGCGGCCGTCGTCCTGTATGTCCAGCGAGATTCCGTCTTCGCCTCGCACCAGATCGATGTCGACGTGCCGAGCGTTTGCATATTTGACGATGTTCGTCAGCGCTTCCTGCACGATCCGGTAGAGCGCGATCGAGACGTCGGGCGGCAGACTGGGCTCGCCGAGGTTGAGATCGCAGTCGAGACCCGCGCGCTCGCAGGTCTGCCTGACCTGCCACTCGAGCGCGGGCGCGAGGCCCAGGTTGTCCAGCAGTGTCGGTCGCAGCTCCTCGATGATGCGTCGCTTCATCTCGACGCCCTCGTCGAGGATCGTCAGCGCGCGCTCCAGCTTGTTCGCAGCGTCCGGCAGCGACGCCTTGCAGCGCTGCGAAGCCCACGCGACGTCCATCTTCGCGCCGACCAGGATGCCACCGAGCTCGTCGTGGATGTCCCGGGCGAGCCTCGACTTCTCCTCCTCGCGCACGGTCTGCAGGTAGGTCGAAAGCTCGGACAGCTCCTCGGTGCGCGCCTCGACCTCGCGCTCGAGCCGGTGCTGCTCCTCGACGAGCATGCGGCGCTTCGCCTCGCGGGCAGCGATCTCGCGCCGCGAAAGCGCCATCACGACAAACAGAAGCGCAATCGTGAACGCAGTCATCGTCAGCATGCCGACGCGGCCGAACTCGATGTCGCGTGCCCAACGGATTCCCCCGCGTCGCGCCGACAGACGCAGCTCGTCGAGGATGCTCTGGGCCTCGCCGTGGATCTGCTCCATCAGCTTCTGCCCCACTCCGGTGTCGATCAGCTGGAGCGCCGCCTCGCGGCCGTTGCGATCGTTCAGCGTCAGCGTCGATTCCAGATCGTTCAGCTTCTCGCCGATCAGCGTGGCGAGGTGGCTCGAGTGCTCGATCATCGACGTCGTGCCGTTCTGGCCGACCAGGTCGCGCAGGTGGGCCGAGGCACTGTCGATCTTCGGCAGCGCCGCCTGATATGGCTTCAGGTACGACGGGTCGCCGGTCAGCAGGTATCCGCGCTGGCTGGACTCGGCATCGACAATCAGCGCGAGCGTCTCGTTGACGACGGTCTCCATCTCCAGTGCCGTCGACATCGCCCGGTTGGCGAATTCCAGGCGCTGGTAGCCGATCTCGGCGAACCCCAGTATCGCCAGGGATACGACCATGCCGAGCGCGAGCGGAAGCAGGACGCGAAGGGGGAGCAGGCGCTTCATCGCGGGGGAAGGCGAGGCCCCAACGCGTGGGGCCGCGGATCGTGGGATGCCACTATACCCCTTGCCGGCGCGACCCCGGGGACCCGCCGCGCGCCCGCCGGTGTCGGTGTTTGTCCGACAGCAGGATAGGGTATGCGCTGATAGGCTCCCGTACGTGAATCAACTAGATTCGATTTCTCGTTCACCGCCCAGATTCGTGACCCGTTCGCCCGAGCCGATCCAATGCTGAAGTGGGGTTTCGTCTTTCTGCTGCTCGCCGTCGCAAGCGGGCTGTTTGGCGTTGCGGTATCCGATACGGCGTCGTTCGCATTCGCGCAGCTGCTGTTCTTCGGCAACGTCGTGCTGTTCGTCGTGTTCACGCTACTCGGCGCGTTACTGCCGAGGTCGCTGGACGGGCCCCACCTGGACCCGACAAGGCAGCGCGATCGCTAAGGCGCCGGTCCGCGCGACACCCTTACCCTCTCCCTCCCCCTCGTGCCCAAGCGAGGGGACCTCGACGCCGCCCCCAAAGCGGCGTCTTTTTTTGGGAACGATGCCGCAGGCGCCGAGCGCGAGCGGCACGCTCGCAGCTGCGACTGGCGCTGGGATGCGCATATTCATCGGCTGCTCAGGAATACGCAGGGAACCTGCCAGGCGGGCCGCTGCGGGAGTTGTGCATCGCATCGAGGGACTGATTCAGCCGCAGGAGATCGGGCAGGTCGGCACGAGGCGGCGGTTCCCTTCCGCCGACGTTCCGGGACCCGGCTTCGGTCCCCGGGGGCTGCAGAGCGTGGCCGCTTGAGCGCCCGGCGATTACCTCCATATCAAGAACTGACACCGAAGCGCACGCCTGGCGGATTCGAGGTAGGCGCCCAGGGCTGGTATCATCCGAAATCTTGCGCTGACCGGTCTCGAACCGGCGGCCCGCATCGTCACCGGGGGTGTACTGGTTTCGACGGGGGTATCGAAGCAGCGCGGGGCATGCCGAGGCGCTTGTCCTCGTTAAACCTGAGCAATCGCAAACTTAACTGCGAACGACGAAACGTACGCTCTGGCGGCTTAATCCCGCCGGACCTCGCACCGGGCGGCGCTCCGCCCGGGCGGCAGCCGGGTAACACCGGACGTCGCAGCGGGGACATTTAGAGCGATCGCGCCCATCCGGGTCACTTGGTTGAAGCGCTAAAGCAAGGTGACTGGTTCGACCGCAGCCTGTCCGCCGGCGTCGGGAGAACGAGAGCCAAACGACGAGACTAAGCATGTAGTCCCGACTGTAGAGGTCTTCCGGACGCGAGTTCGATTCTCGCCACCTCCACCACCAGCAGCAATAAACGGCCCCCACGTGGGGCCGTTTCTATTTGGCGCGCCCGGCAGGGCCTGTCAGGCTGCCGACGCGGCTCCCGGACGGGGGAGCGCGCTGGCCCTTCATCCCGGCATTTCAGGGAGTTGCGGGGACAAACTGAGAAAATGCAAAAATCGTTTGATTGTTACAGTGCTTCCCTTCTTTAATGGTCCGTCACCGACACGGAGCCGAGTCGCGATGCCCATGGACGCTCACTACGAAGACGTGATCGAACAGATGCTTCACGATCGGGCGATCGATACCTTGGCACAGGAGCTGCACGTCGACACTGCGGTAATCCGCGGCATCTACGAGCGCCACCTCATTCGCCTGCGCAGCATCGCACGCGTTCGCGATTATCTGCCGGTGCTGGTGGCGCGCCATACGCGAATCGCGCTGCGTCGCCTGCGCATCGGCGACTGAAGCGAGTTTCTGATCACTCGAAACTTCTGGCGGGTTCCACTGCCTCCCGGGCCTTCATTTATCGGTCGCTCCCCCGCGCCGTCGTGGCGCCGATCTTGACCACGTTGACCCGCAGCGGTTCGCCGGCGACTTGCAACAGCCCCATCGGTGCTCTCGGACCCGTGGAGGGTGCCCGCGTCGTTGTCATTCGCCTGTCATAGTCGCCGGCCACGCTGTGTTCCTGCGCGCACGAGCGTGCCCGCGCTGCAGGCGTTGCTGCGCGTTCCCCGGGCTGCGCATCACGCGCGACCGGTCGACGCGAGCCGCGACGCCGTTGACCGAAGTCCGTTTCGTCTTCAATTGGACGGGGCCCTGGAGTACAGATGCATTCGCCCAACCCTCGCATCGCCGGCCCGTGCTCGCCGAACCGTCAGCGGATCCCTTTCAAAATGCTCCGGGGATTCGGCGCTCCGGTCATGGCCGCGATCATGGCGATCATCGCTTCAGCGCCCGCGTACACCGCGATTGCGCCATCGGAGAGACCCCTGCCCTCCATTCGCCACTGCTCAAGTGCAAGAAAGGCGCTCGGCAAGGAAGAACGGGCTCTGGCCGGGACCAAGTCGCGCATCGTGCGGGCGACGAAGTTGCTTGCATCCTGCGGCTCAAGGCCGATGTGCGACGGTTACCACCAGGAGTTGAGCATGCTCGACGCCCGCAAGTCGAAGCTCGAAACCCGAATCGACCTGCGGAAGTCCGCAGTCGAGCGGTCCTGCGCCGAGCCGGCAGCCAGTGCCTCGAAATGAGATCGAACGATCCCCGGCGTCGCGCGACGGTTCATCAGAATCCGGGAAAATGCGTGGTCTCCGGCCCGGGCTGCCGTGCGAGACCGCGCTGACCGTCGGGCGGGCACTGGCCGGCATCACGGCGCCTGCCAAGGCTTCACCGCAGCCGGTCAGAACCTGAATGCATAGATGCGTTGATCGGCAGCGACGTAGAGGCGGCCGCCTGCGGCAATGAGCGTTTGAAACCGGCGCACCTGTCCCATCGCCTCATCGTTTCCACCGCCGGAGAAAATGACTGCGCCGGTGTCGCCGCGGAATCCGTGCAATCGATTGTCACCTTCCGCGCCAACGGCCCAGACAATGGGGTTCGCCGTTCCGTCCGTCGTCGTGATCATGGGTGAGCCCCGTCCGCGCTCCTCGGCACACCAGGCCACACTCAGGTCGGGCGGTGAGCCCGCGGCAATTCGGAGTACGGTGAGGTCTCCCCGGGTCGTCGCCGGGCAATCGACGCCCCGGCCCGCGAACGCGGCGAACACTGCGCCCGCCGAGGAGAAGTACGCCGGCGCGGTGCGGATCGCGTCCGACGACACCTTCTTTACGAGGATGCTGCCGCCGACCCCGCCCAGGTTCTGGCGAGCCAGCAAATAGGCGTTGCCATCCTTGCCGAGCGCCAGAACCAGTTCCGATGGCGTTGCGCCAGGCAAGCTCACCAGTAGTGGATCGGTGCCTCCGAGATCCGCGTCCTCGGCGTCGAGTTGCTGCCAGTCAGCAGGGGCAAAGAAGTCGCGCGGCTTGCCCGAAAAGCTGAGGTCGAGACCGAGTCGAATCACGGCCTCGCCGTCACTCCACGTGCGTGCCCCAATGGTGTTGCCCGTGGCCACGTAGATGCCCCGACCGTCCGCACTGAGACCGCCGGTCGCCCAGACGCCTCCGCCGCGTGCGCGCGTGGACCAGCTGCGTACTGCGTGAGGCGCCGACAGCGAAACCGCGACGACCCAGCCTCGGTACGTTCCGCAATCGCCAAAATGCCCCCCATAGGGCACGTAAACCGTCCCGCCGGCAATGGTCAGCGCTCCGCGCTGGTTCTGGACGACAGATTTGAAGGTCTTGCCGCTTGCCGTCAGCGCGACCTCGACGTCGATCGGCCACCCGGACAACACCGACCCGTCTTTCAACGATAACGCGAAGATCAGATGCTTCGGTGCGTCTCCGGGCTGGCCGGTCACCATGGCGTCGAGATACATCGCTTGCGAGCGGCGATCGATGACCGGGGTGCCGGTAATGCCGAGCGGATTGATATCGCCGCAAGGAAGTGACGAAAGCGCAACCGGCGCTCCGAGCGAGGTCTTCCAGACTGTGGCTCCCGTTTCCGCATCGAGCGCGTAGACGAGGTTCTGTTCGGTCGCCACCAGCAGCAACGCCTTCGCGCTGCCTGGAATCCTCCAATAGAGGGGCTGGGCATAGACAGGTCCCGCGACCTCGGCGTGAAAGTCGGGATCGCGGCGAAGGTGACGGGCTCGGTCCCAGGTCAGGCCCGGCGCAACGAACAATCCGCTGCGCGCGGAATCCCCGTGATGCTCAAGAACCTCCTGCGTCGCGCGCGTCCCGTTGTCGCTCGTCGCCGCAGCGCTGCTTTGGTTCCCGACGATCAGCCACAGCACGGGGAGGAAGGCGGTTGCAATCCGTGCGCATCTCGTCGTCACAGACAATCCTCCGCTTGGAATCCGAATGCCGTGAAAGCGTTCATCGCTGCTTTCCAGTATCGCCCGCGTCGCGGGGACGCAGTCACGCCTTGCGCCAGCGTCGCTCCTGCCGCATCCCCGCAAACCCTCGCCCCGTCGCTGGCCCAAGGCTGGACGCGCGGTCATGCCCGCGTCGCCTCGAACGGATGATCGATCAGCGTCTGCCTCCGCGCCAAGACCTGATCCCTGCGCGGGCATGGAAGAAGGTGAAGACAGACAGGTCCATGATGCT
>DASYXO010000335.1:0-5623 GCA_035934825.1 Casimicrobiaceae bacterium | reverse complement strand
CGCGGGCCGCGCCGGCAGCGACCAGAACTTGCGCTACGGCGTGATGGACATCGCCGGGGTCCAGCAGCAATTCGACCGCATCGGCCGCCTGACGCGGATCGACCTGCGCCTGCGTCCGGGCGTCGAGCGCAACGCCGTCGTCGCGCACCTGCGGCGCAAGCTGCCGCCCGGCGTGGCGATCACACCGCCATCGACGGCGGCGAGCGCGAGCTCGCGGCTTTCGCGCGCCTACCGCGTGAACCTCGACGTGCTCGCGCTGGTCGCACTGTTCACCGGCGCCATGCTGGTGTTCGCGACCCAGGCACTGTCGCTGACGCGGCGTCGACCCCAGTTCGCGCTGCTGCGCACGCTCGGTCTGTCGCGCCGCCGTCTCGTGGCACTGGTCGTCGGCGAAGCAGCCCTGCTGGGGATCGCCGGATCGGTCGCTGGCCTCGCCCTCGGCTACGCCGTCGCGACCTACGCGTTGCGGCACTTCGGCGCCGACCTGGGCGCCGGATACTTCCGCGGCGGCCCCGGCGCAATTGTCGTCGAGCCGCTGCCGGCTGTCCTGATGGCGACACTGGGCCTGGTCGCGGCGATCGCCGGCGGCGCGATCCCCGCACGCGAAGCCGCCGGCGCCGCGCCGGCCGCGGCACTCAAGGCGGGCGACCCCGATGCCAGGTGGGGGCAGTGGCGCGTGCGATGGCCCGGCGTCCTGCTGATCACCCTCGGCGCACTCGCGGCGCTGCTTCCTGCAATCGACGGACTGCCGATCGCAGGTTACGCGTCGATCGCGTTGCTTCTCGTCGGCACGATCGTCGTCGTGCCGCCCGTCGCGCAGGCACTGATGCGCGCGCTGCCTACGCCGCGATCGGTTCCTGCCGCCCTGGCGTTGGCCCGGTTGCGCGCGAACCCCGGCCAGATCGCGGTCAGTGCCGCGGCGATGATCAGCAGCGTGTCACTGATGGTGGCGATGGCAATCATGGTCACCTCGTTCCGGCAATCCTTCGACGAGTGGCTCGCGGTCATGCTGCCTGCCGACCTGTACCTGCGCGCCGGCGCCGCCGACAGCGCGGTCTTCTCGGCTCGGCAACGCGGGGACATCGCAGGCACGCCCGGCGTCGCGCGTGCCGAGTTCATGCGCGTGACCGCATTGCTGCTCGATCCGGCGCGACCGCGCGTCGCCCTGCTCGCCCGCGACATCGATCCGCGCGATCCCGGCGCGAGGCTCGCGATCGTCGGCACGCCGGTGCGCCCCGCGCCGCACGCGCCGCCGCCGGCCTGGATCAGCGAGGCGCTGGCCGACGCGCAGGCACTCGCGCCGGGGAACAGCATCGCCTTGCCCCTGGCCGGTCGCAGCCAGCCGTTCACGGTCGCCGGGATCTGGCGCGACTACGCCCGGCAACAGGGTGCGATCGTCGTCGAGCGCAGCCGCTACGTCGGATTGACCGGCGACGACACGGTCAACCAGGCGGCACTGTGGCTCGCGCCCGGCGCGCGTGCGACCGATGTCGTTCGGGCGCTGGCTGTACGCCTGCCTCCGGGATCCGGCGAGCTGGCGGTGACCGCCGGTGACCTGCGCCGGCGTTCGCTCGCGGTATTCGACCGCACGTTCGCGGTCACCTACGCCCTCGAAGCGGCCGCAGTTGCAATCGGACTGGTCGCGCTGTCGGCGGCTCTGGTCGCGCAGACGCTGGCGCGTCGCCGCGAGTTCGGCGTCCTTCGCCATCTGGGCATGTCGCGCGGGCAGGTCTCGAAGATGCTCGCATTCGATGGCGTACTAACCGGTGCGCTCGGCATCGTCGTGGGGCTCGTCCTCGGGTTCGCGATCAGCCTGATCCTCGTGCACGTCGTGAACCGCCAGTCGTTTCATTGGGGCATGGAGCTGCACGTGCCGTGGACCGCGCTCGGTCTGTTGTCGGCGGGACTGATCGCGGCGACGGCGCTGACCGGCCTCGCGGCTGCGCGTGGCGCGACGCGCGAAGACGCGGTGCGCGCGGTGCGCGCCGACTGGTGAGACGGCGTGATGCGCGCCGATCGCGGCCCTTCGCCCGCCGTGACGCCGCCCGATGCGCTGCGCCGGCGCCTGCTCGCTCTCGGCCTGTGGCCGCTCGCCGCTCCGGCGCTCGCGGCGGTCGACTATCCCGACGTGCGCCCGGGAACGACGCTCGCGTTTCCCCGGGACGACGGCGCCCATCCGCAGTTCCGCAACGAGTGGTGGTACGTCACGGGCTGGCTGCGCGATGCCGCTGCGGGCGATCTGGGCTTCCAGGTCACGTTCTTTCGCAACCGTCCGGGCGTCGCCGAGGACAATCCCAGCCGCTTCGCCGCCAGGGAGCTGCTCTTCGCCCACGCCGCGATCGCGGATCCGCAGCGCGGGCGCCTGCGCGTCGAGCAGCGCGCGGCGCGCGAGGGCTTCGGACTCGCCGCGGCTTCGGCAGCGCGGACCGATGTGCGCATCGGCGACTGGTCGCTCGTGCAGACCGGCGATGCGGGTGTGGGGGAGCGCTACGCAGCGCGTGTCCGCGGGCGCGATTTCGCATTCGACCTGTCGCTTGCCGCGAACTCACCGGCACTGCTGCAAGGCGACGCGGGCGTAAGCCGCAAGGGGCCCGATGCGAACGACGCGAGCTACTACTACAGCCGCCCGCAGCTCGAAGTCTCCGGCACGGTCGAGCTCGCTGCTCGTGCAACGAAGGTCCGCGGCATCGCCTGGCTCGACCACGAGTGGTCGAGCAGCTACCTTGCAGCCAGCGCGATCGGCTGGGACTGGACCGGGATCAACCTCGACGACGGCGCCGCGCTGATGGCGTTCCGCATCCGCGAACGCGGCGGCGGCCCGCTGTGGGCGGGCGCGACCCGCCGCGATGCCGCCGGCAACGTACGGACCTACACGCCCCAGGAGGTCCGGTTCATGCCCCGGCGTCACTGGCGATCGCCGCGCACGGGAATCGAATATCCGATCGCGATGCACCTCGGCGTCGGCGACATCGAGATCGACCTCGGGCCGCTGATGCCCGACCAGGAGCTCGACGCAAGGGCGACCATGGGCACCGTGTACTGGGAAGGCGCGGTCCGCGCCGCGATCGGCGGTCGCGACGCAGGACGCGGCTACCTGGAGTTGACCGGTTACGGCGAACCGCTGAGGCTCTGATCGCCGGCGCTGCGGACCGACGTCAGCGCCAGTGCCGATCCGCGACGCTCCGGACTCGCGTCAGTCGATCAGCTTTCCGTCGTGATGGAAGGGGTACGGTCCCGCGAACTCGCCGACATACGCGGTGTGGCTGATCAGCCCGCTGCCTTCGTCCCACAGATGCAGCTGGTAGGCCGGTGGCTCGAGGACGAATCGCGACGGCGCATCGGCCGCAAGGTCCAGCGCGACCTGATGGGCAGGCCCGGGGCACGTCGATGCGAGCGTGCCGGCGAAGCGCGCCTGGATCGGGCGATGAAGATGCCCGCACAGGATCCGTTCCACCTGGGGATGTCGCTGCACGATCTTCGCGAGGTCGCGGGGGTTGGCGAAGCCGATCCGGTCCATGTGGCCGATGCCGGTCGCAAACGGTGGGTGGTGCATCAGGATCACCGTCGGCCTGTCGCGGGCCTCCGCGAGCCTGTGATCGAGCCAGGCCAGCCGGTTCGCGCAGAGCTCGCCACCGCTCTGCCCGGAGATCACCGAGTCCAGTGCCAGGAACCGAAGCGGGCCGGCGTCGAACGCGTACTGGATGTAATCGCCCGTCTGGCGCAGGTATTCGTGCCCGGGAAACGACGCGCGCAGCGTGTCGCGGTCGTCGTGATTGCCCGGCAGCAGGTAGACCGGCATGGTCAGCGGCCGCAGCAGCTGCGCGAGATGCGCGTATTCGTCGGCACGGCCGAAATCGACGAGATCCCCGGTGATCACGACGACGTCGGGACGCTGCCTCCGGGCGAGAATCTGCGCGATGCAGCGACGCAGGTAGGCGGCAGCGTCCACGATCCCATAGGACAGGGCTCCCGGGACCTTGATGTGCAGATCGGAGATCTGGCAGATCAGCATCAGGCCTCCGCGCGCCTCATCGCCTGAGCGTCATGATCCCGCCCGGATCGACCCGGACGCCGACCGGATCGCCTTCGCGGAACGCCCGGCGCTCCCCGGTCTCGACGACGATGCTCTGGACGTCGTCGAGCAGGACGATGATGCGCGTGGCGTTGCCGAGGAAGAACACCGCCCCGATCCGCCCGGCGAGGTCGCCCTGTCCCGGCGCGACGATCTGCCCGTCCTGGGGCCGGAACATCGCATGGTCGGCGCCCTGGCCGTCGGCGGGCAACGGGAGCGATCCGCCGGCGACCCGCAGGACACCGTCCTGGCACTGCCCCGGCAGGCGATTCATCGTCCCGATGAAATCGGCGACGAATTCGGTGGCCGGACGATAGTAGATGTCCTGCGGCGTGCCGATCTGCGCGATCCGTCCGTGGGACATCACCGCGATCCGGTCCCCGAGCGCCATCGCCTCGGCCTGATCGTGCGTCACATAGACCGCCGTCATGCCGAGCGTCCGCAGCAGCCGGTCGATGTCGATGCGCAGGCTCTCGCGCAGCTTCGCATCCAGCGCGGTCAGGGGCTCGTCGAGCAGCAGGACACGCGGGCGGACGGCGAGCGCCCGGGCGAGCGCCACGCGCTGGCGCTGCCCGCCGGAAAGCTGGTCGACGCGGCGCTCGCCCATTCCGGACAGGTGCATCATGTCGAGCAGGCGCAGGACCTCGCGCGAGCGTGCGGCCGGATCCACGCGCCTGACCTTCAGCCCGTATCCGATGTTCCCGGCGACGCTCATGTTGGGGAAAAGAGCGTAACTCTGGAACACCATGCCGACGTTGCGCCGTTCGATCGGCAGCGTCGTGACGTCGTCCGTGCCGAACCAGACGCGCCCGCCCGCGTCCGGCTGTTCGAGGCCGGCGATGATGCGCAGCGTCGTCGTCTTGCCGCATCCGGACGGGCCGAGCAGTACGACAGTCTCGCCGGCCGCGATCTCCAGGTCGATGCGCTCGAGCGCCTGCGTCCCGTCCTCGAACGTCTTCCCGCAGGCGTCGAGCCGGACCCCGCTCGCAAGGTTCGTCATGTCGCTGCCTTTCGGGGTTTCCGCTCGCCTGACAGCCATTGCATCGCGATCAGCAGCGGCACGATCATGATGAAGAAGACGATCGTGTAGGCAGAGCCGATTTCCAGGCGCATCGAAGCGTAGCTGTCGGCGAGGCCGACGGGGATAGTCTTGGTCAGCGGCGTGTGCAGCATCCAGGTGATGTTGAACTCCCCGATCGACAGCGTCACCACCATCAACGCCCCGGCGAGGATGCCGGCCCGGGCGTTCGGGATGATGACCCCGAAGAACCGCTGCAGGAATCCGGCGCCCAGGCTGGCCGCGGCATCCTCCAGCGTCCGGAGGTCGATCGCGGACATGACCGCAACGACCGACCTGACCATGAACGGGAGCGTGAACAGGACGTGACCGACGAGGATGAACGTCCAGCTCGCGCGAAAGGCGCGCCACTCGCCGTAGAAGAGAATCAGCGCGAGTGCGGTGGCGAGCCCGGGGACCGCGACCGGGAGCACCAGCAGCTCCTCGAACAGCCGCGTCCAGCGGTTCGCGGCACGCGCCAGGACATAGGCGAT
>DASYXO010000022.1:0-9654 GCA_035934825.1 Casimicrobiaceae bacterium | reverse complement strand
GAGGTGGGCGATGCGCAGCTGCCGGGCGCGGTGCGCCACGGCCGGCGCCGCGCTGCCGGTGATCCAGGCGACGACGATGCCCGCATCCGCGAGCCGGTTTACGCCGACGCCGTCGAGCGCGCAGAACGCCTTGAACTCGTGGCCGCGGTCGTCGACATAGATGCGCCCATCGGTCAGGACGCCGTCGACGTCGCAGCTCAGCAGCCGCACGCACCTTGCGCGCTCGATCACACCGGGCTCGATCATTCGCTCACTGCGCGCGTGCGCCTGTTCGCCATCAGATGACCTGGGCGCGGAACAGGTCGTGCATGTGCACGGCGCCCGCGAGCCTGCCCGCCGCGTCGACGACCACCAGTTGCATCACCTTGGGCGGCGTTTCCATCAGGACGACGCAGTCCGCCGCCAGGCGCCCGGCCTCGATGCTTCGCGGCGAGCGCGTCATCAGCGCCGCGACGCCGCCCCGCATGACGTCGGTGCCGCCGGCCAGGGCGCGCCGCAGGTCGCCGTCGGTGAAGATGCCGGCGACGCGGTCGTTGCCGTCGACGACGACGGTCATGCCCATGCCCTTGCCGGACATCTCGACGATCGCGGTGGCGAGCGTGGCATCGTCGCGCACGCGCGGCAGGTCGGGGCCGGTGCGCATGACGTCGGCCACGCGGGTCAGCAGGCGCCGTCCCAGCGCACCGCCCGGATGCGAGCGCGCGAAGTCATCGATCGAGAATCCACGGGCATCGAGCAGCGCGAGCGCCAGCGCGTCGCCCAGCGCAAGCGCCGCCGTCGTGCTTGCCGTCGGCGCCACGCCCAGCGGACAGGCTTCGGCGTCCACGGCCGCATCGAGGTGCACGTCCGCCGCCTGCGCAAGCGCGCTCGCGCGGTTCCCCGTCACTGCGATCAGCTTCGCGCCGCGAAGCTTCAGGTGCGGCGTCAGCATCACGAGCTCGTCGGTCTCTCCCGAGTTCGAGAGCATGACGACGACGTCGTCGACGGCGATCATGCCGAGATCGCCATGCGCCGCCTCGGCCGGGTGAACGAAGAACGCCGGCGTGCCGGTCGAGGCCAGCGTCGATGCGAGCTTGCGCGCGACGTGGCCCGACTTGCCGATGCCCGAGACCACGACCCGGCCGCCACAGCGCAGCATCAGCTCGACCGCCGCGACGAATGGGCCGCCCAGGCGGCCCGCGAGCGCAGAGATGGCGCGCGCCTCGGTGTCGAGCACATCGCGGGCCAGCGCCAGCGCGCGCTTCGCGTCGACGGCAGGGGAGGGGGCGTTGCGCTTTTCGGTCGGGTCGCCCGAATCGGCCATCATGCGGCAAAGTATAACGCCGGGGTCGCGCGGCACCGGCGACCGGTCACCGCCGTGTTAACGTTCCGACGCTCGTCGACGCCACGATGTCGCAAACGCTGCTCCTGATCCTGGTCCTTCTGGCGGCCTCCGTCGTGGTGGTGGCTGCCTGCCGGGCCCTGCGCATGCCGCCGATTCTCGGCTACCTGATCGTCGGCATCACGCTCGGGCCGCACGCGCTCGCGGTCGTTCCCAACGACGAGGCGACCCGGCAGCTCGCGGCGTTCGGAATCGTGTTCCTGATGTTCTCGATCGGACTGGAGTTCAGCCTCGCGCAGCTGCACTCGATGCGCCGCGCAGTGTTCGGGCTGGGACTCGCGCAGGTCGGAATCACGACTGCGGGCGGACTGATCGCGATCCATCTGCTGGGCTATGGCTGGCGGGCGGGCGTGGTCCTGGGCGGGGCGCTCGCGATGAGCTCCACCGCCATCGTGTCGAAGATGCTCGCCGAGCGCATGGAGCTCAGCAGCATGCACGGCCGCGATGCGATGGGCATCCTGCTGTTCCAGGACCTCGCGGTCGTTGCGTTCCTGACCCTCATCCCGGCGCTTGCGAGCACGGGCGGGGGCAGCTTGGCCGCGATGGGCGGCGCGCTGTTGAAAGCCGGCGTCGCGCTCACGCTGATCCTCTATCTCGGGCAAAAGCCGATGCGCCGGTGGTTTCGTCTGGTCGCGCAGCAACGCTCGTCCGAGCTTTTCGTTCTGACCGTCCTGCTGGTGACGCTGGGAATGGCCGCGCTGACCGAGCTTGCGGGCCTGTCGCTCGCGCTCGGCGCGTTCCTTGCCGGGATGCTGATCTCGGAGACCGAGTTCCGCTACCAGGTCGAGGACGACATCAAGCCGTTCCGCGACGTGCTGCTGGGCCTGTTTTTCATCACCATCGGCATGATGCTCGACCTGCGCGTCGTCGCCGCGCACGCGTCGCTCGTGCTGCTGCTGCTGATCGTTCCCGTCGCAGCGAAGCTGCTCCTGATCGTGGCCCTGGCGCGCGCGTTCGGCGCACCGCTCCCGACGGCGCTGCGCACCGGTTTCTACCTGGCCCAGGCGGGCGAATTCGCGCTGGTCCTGCTGTCGCTCGCCACCGATTACGGGTTGCTATCGCGCGAATTCACCCAGGTCGTCCTGGCGTCGATGATCGTCTCGATGCTGGTCGCGCCGCTGTTGATCCAGCGCGCCGACAAATGGGTGCGCAAGCTCACTGCCAACGACTGGCTGATGCGCGCCGCCGAGCTGACCCGTGTCGCGGCCCGAACGATGGCCCGGCAGGACCACGTCGTGATCTGCGGCTTCGGCCGCAGCGGGCAGAACCTTGCGCGACTGCTCGAGCGCGAGGACATCGCGTATGTCGCGCTCGATTCCGATCCCCAGCGCGTGCGCGAGGCAGCGGACGGCGCCACGGTCGTCTATGGCGACGCGAGCCGGCGCGAGACCCTCGCCTCGGCGGGCATTGCCAAGGCGCGCGCGCTGGTGATCACTTTCGCGGACACGCCGATCGCGCTCAAGATCCTCCACCACGTCCAGCAGCTGCGCCCGGACCTCCCGGTCATCGTGCGCACGCTCGACGACACCCAGCTCGACCGGTTGCGCAACGCGGGGGCGACCGAGGTCGTTCCGGAAGTGCTCGAAGGCAGCCTGATGCTCGCTTCGCATTCGTTGCTGGTTCTGGGGGTCCCGTTGAATCGCGTGCTGAAGCGCATCCGGGCGGTCCGCGAGGAGCGCTACGGCCTGTTCCGCGGGTTCTTCCGCGGGGCGAGCGACGCGGTCGACGCCGCCGAGAACCTGCAGCCGCGCCTGCACACCATCATCCTGGGCGAGCGCGCGCATGCGGTGGGGCGGGCGCTCGACGAGCTTGCGATCGACGCCTCGGTCGAGATGACCGGGGTACGCCGGCAAGGTGCCCGATCGATCAAGCCCGATGGCGCCTTCCGCTTCGACGCGGGCGATGCGGTGGTGCTACTCGGCCGCCCTGAGGATCTCTCGCGCGCCGAGAAGCGGCTGCTGGAGGGCGGCTGATGCCGAAGTCCAAAAACAGGGACGCACCACGTTTTAAAACGTGGTGCGTCCCTGTTTTTCTGGGTAAATGACCCGCGGTCATTGCGGTCGACATGAGCCTCCGGCTACAATCCACCTCCCGCGTCGCTTCGATTCCCATGCCGGCCCCAGCTCTCGCCGTTGTCGCCCCGACCTGCCCTACCGAGATCGCCGTCGAGCTCGCCGGGGTCAGGTTCGGCTACGACCGGAGTCGCCCGGTGCTGGCGGGGATCGACATGTCGATCCCACGCGGCAAGCTGGTCGCGATCATGGGCGGATCCGGCTGCGGCAAGACCACGATCCTGCGCCTGATCGGCGGGCAGCTCCGCCCCCAGCAGGGGCGGATCACCATCGCCGGGCAGGACGTCGCCACGCTCGATCGCGATGGACTGTTCGCGATGCGCCGCAAGATCGGAATGCTGTTCCAGTTCGGGGCGCTTTTCACCGATCTGTCGGTTTTCGAGAATGTCGCGTTCCCGATGCGCGAGCACACCGAGCTGCCGGACGAATTGATCCGCGACCTCGTGCTGATGAAGCTGAACGCGGTCGGCTTGCGCGGGGCGGCCCAGCTCCGGCCTTCCGAGCTGTCGGGCGGAATGGCGCGCCGCGTCGCGCTGGCGCGCGCGATCGCGCTCGACCCGATGC
Source organism: Casimicrobiaceae bacterium (assembly GCA_035934825.1). Taxonomy (GTDB): domain Bacteria; phylum Pseudomonadota; class Gammaproteobacteria; order Burkholderiales; family Casimicrobiaceae; genus VBCG01. Next base: position 5,637 of record DASYXO010000022.1, on the reverse strand, counting down.
TCGTGATGTACGACGAACCTTTCGCAGGCCTCGATCCGATCTCGCTGGGCGTCGTGGGCCAGCTGATCCGCAAGCTCAACGATGCGCTGGGCATCACGTCGGTCGTCGTCACCCACGACATCTACGAGTCGCTCCAGATCGTCGACTACATCTACTTTGTCTCGGAAGGGCGCATCGTCGCACAGGGAACGCCGCAGGAGGTGCGCGCGTCGTCGGAGACGTTCGTCAGGCAGTTCGTCGACGGCGCGCCCGACGGCCCGGTGCCGTTCCATTACCCTGCGCGCCCGCTGACCGAGGAATTCGCGCGTGCCGGCTAGCACCGTCGCGATGGCGCTGCGGCGCGTCGGGAGCGCGACCATCAGTTCGGTCGAGCGTCTGGGTTTCGCCGCGCGCTTTTCCCTGGCGGTCGTCGTTCACGCACCGGCGGCATTGCGCAGGCTGAGCCTGACGCTGCGCGAGATCTATTTCTCGGGTGTCCTGTCGCTGGTCATCATCCTGGTATCGGGGCTGTTCGTCGGCATGGTGCTGGCCCTCCAGGGTTACGACGTGCTGACTCGCTATGGCGCCAACGAGTCTCTCGGGGTCCTGGTCGCGCTGTCGCTGGTGCGGGAACTCGGCCCGGTCGTCGCGGGCCTGCTGTTCGCGAGCCGCGCGGGCAGCGCGATAACGGCCGAGATCGGCCTGATGAAGACGACCGAGCAGCTATCCGCAATGGAGATGATGGCCGTGGATCCGCTCGCGCGCGTGGTCGCGCCGCGCTTTTTCGGGGGCATCGTGTCGATGCCGCTGCTCGCGGCGCTGTTCTCGACCATGGGCATCTTCGGTGCGTACCTCGTCGGCGTGCGCCTGATCGGCATCGACGCCGGCTCGTTCTGGGGCAACATGCAGGCCGCGGTCGATTTTCGCTACGACATCGTCAACGGCATCATCAAGAGCGTCGTCTTCGGGGTCGCGGTCAGCCTGATCGCGGTATTCGAGGGCTACCACGCCCGTCCGACCGCGGAAGGCGTGTCGACGGCGACCACCCGCACGGTCGTCGCGAGTTCGCTGTCGATCCTGGCGCTCGACTTCGTGCTGACGGTGTTCATGTTCAGGGGACTAGGCGTATGAACCGCTCGGCCCTCGACCTCTGGGTCGGGATATTCGTGACCATCGGCGTCGCAGCGATCCTTTTCCTGTCGCTCAAGGTCGGCAACCTGCTGACGGTAAGCAACGACCGGGGCTACCGCCTTGAGGCGGAGTTCGACAACATCGGCGGCTTGAAGCTGCGCGCGCCGGTGAAAGCGGCCGGCGTGGTCGTCGGGCGCGTCGAAGGCATCAGGCTCGATCCCAAGACCTACGAGGCGGTCGTGACGCTGAAGATCGACCGCGGCTACGCGTTCAGCAAGGATACGATCGCGTCGATCCTGACGTCGGGCCTGCTGGGCGAGGTCTACATCGGCCTCGATGCAGGGGGCGACACCAAGATGCTGGCCGATGGCGACACGATCACCAAGACGCAATCGGCGATCGTCCTCGAGAAGCTGATCGGGCAGTTTCTGTTCGACAAGGCGGCGAGCGGCGGGGGCGCTCCGGCCACTCCCGCAGGCGCGGTGCCGGCAGCGGCGGCGCCTCGAGGCACCCGATGATCGACAGGCCCGCGCTTCCGCGCATCTTCGCCACGCTCGCCGCGGCTGCGCTGCTCGCGGGATGTGCCGCGACGCCGATGCGTGCGGACGACCCGTTCGAGCCGGTGAACCGCGCGTCGTTCAAGGTGCATGAAGTCGTCGACGGAAACTTCGTCAGGCCGATCGCGCAGGCTTACGTGGACTACACGCCGAAGCCGATCCAGCGGGCGATCGGGAATGTCTTCGGCAACATCGACGACGTATTCTCGGTCATCAACGACTTCCTGCAGGGTAAGCTTGACAAGGCCGGCAACGACATGGGCCGCGTCATGCTAAACAGCGGCTTCGGCATCGGCGGGCTGATCGACATCGCATCGGAGGCGGGCATCCCCAAGGGCAACGAGGATTTCGGCCAGACGCTGGGCGTCTGGGGATTCCCGCAGGGACCCTACCTGTTCATCCCGCTGTTCGGGCCGACGACGGTGCGCGACGGCACCGGATCGCTGGTGCGCTTCTATCTCGGTCCGATCGGGTACCTGCGCGACGTTCCGGTGCGCAACGTACTCTATGGCCTGGGGGCGCTGGATGCGCGCGCATCGGTGCTCGGCACGCAGTCGCTGGCGGAGCAGGCGGCGCTCGACCCCTACGCGTTCATTCGCCGCGCGTACCTGCAGCGGCGCGAATATCTACTGTACGACGGCAACCCGCCGCCGAACAAAGACGACCGCGGCGATGCGCCAGTGAAGGACGACGGCGCAACGCCGCCCGACAAGGACGGCAAATGACAACGACGACGCACGTTCACGCCGTTGCCGCGATTCGCGGCAGGCTCGCCCCCTGGCTTTGCGCGCTCGCGCTCGCAGGGCTCGCACTGCCTGCGTTTGCGCAGGAGGCGCCCGATGCACTGGTCAAGCGCGTGTCGCAGGAAGTGATCCAGATCATCAAGTCGGATCCCAGGGTGCAGGCAGGCGACCAGGCGCGCATCCGCGAGGTCATTCAGACCAAGCTGCTGCCGTATTTCGACTTCGAGCGGATGACGGCGTTGGCGACCGGGCGCTGGTGGCGCGGCGCCACCCCCGACCAGAAGAAGCGCCTGAGCGACGAGTTCAGGACGCTGCTGGTGCGCACGTACTCGGGCGCGCTCAACCAGTACCGCGACCAGACGATCGACTACAAGCCGCTGCGGGCCGATCCGGGCGCGACCGATGTCACCGTGCGCACCGACGTCGTGCGCTCGGGGCAGAACCCGGTGCAGATCGACTACGGCATGGAAAAGACCGCGTCGGGTTGGAAGGCCTACGATGTCATCGTGGGTGGCGTGTCGCTGGTGACCAATTATCGCGACGAGTTCAACTCGCAGATCCAGCAGGGCGGCATCGATGGATTGATCAAGGCGCTGGTTGCGAAGAACGCCGGGGGCGCTTCGAAGTGAACGCCGCGCCCCCCGACGCGACGAGGGCGACCGGTGCATTCGCCGTGTCGGGGCGTGGCTGGGGGTTCTCGGGCGAGCTGACGTTCGACGATGCGGCCGTCGTGCTCGAATCGACGCGCTCGCTCGCGCCGCCCGAGGCGGCCACGGTCGACATGAGCGGTCTCACCCATGCCGATTCGGCGGCACTGGCCGTCCTCATCGCGCTGAAGCGCCGCGCGGCGGCAGAAGGCCGGACGCTCGCCATCGTCGGCCTGCCGCAATCGCTGCATTCGCTCGCCGTTGTCTACGGCATCGAAGACCTGCTCGCTTGACCGGGCGTCGCCCAGCCCGGATGCCCGCCCTGGGCCCGAGTCGCGCGGCACCCCCGGGCCATGACTGAAGCGGTCGAGATCGTCGGCATCGCGCGCCGGTTCGGCAGCGTCCAGGCGCTGGACGGGATCGACCTGGCCGTCGCACAGGGTGAATTCTTCGGGCTGCTGGGGCCCAATGGCGCCGGCAAGACGACGCTGATCTCCATTCTCGCCGGCCTGACCCGGGCCGATCGCGGCATCGCGCGGATCCTCGGCCACGACGTCGTTTCCGACTACCGGCAGGCGCGCCGCGCACTCGGCGTCGTGCCGCAGGAGCTGGTCTTCGATCCGTTCTTCTCGGTGCGCGAAACCCTGCGCATCCAGTCGGGCTACTTCGGCCTGCGCCATAACGATGCATGGATCGACGAATTGCTGCATCACCTCGACCTCACCTCGAAGGCGGACGCGAACATGCGCGCGCTGTCGGGCGGGATGAAGCGACGCGTGCTGGTGGGACAGGCACTGGTGCACAAGCCGCCCGTGATCGTCCTCGACGAACCGACGGCCGGCGTCGACGTCGAGCTGCGGCAGAGCCTCTGGGGCTTCATCCGCAAGCTCAATCGCGACGGGCACACGATCATCCTGACGACGCATTACCTCGAGGAAGCCGAGGCGCTGTGCTCCCGCATCGCCATGATGAAGGCGGGGCGCATCGTCGCGCTGGACACGACGCGCAACCTGCTGTCGCGCTTCGTGGGCCTGACGGTGCGCTTGTCCGCCGCGCGTCTCCCGGCCGCGTGGAAAGCACGGCTTGCGCGCCGCGAGGGGGACGTTCACTACCTCGGTCTCGAGACCTATGGCGAGCTGGAGGGTTTGCTATCTGCGCTGCGTGCGGAAAACATCGCGATCGACGAGCTGACGCTCGCCGGGACCGATCTCGAGCAGGTCTTCCTGCGCATCATGGCGGGCAGTGCGACGACCGACGAGGCGCAGGCCCCGGCGGCGGTGCCGGAGGCTTGATGCAGCGCAGGAGCACGATCTCGACCGGCGGCACCGGGCCGCACGAGGCCGCGCAGAGCGGCTTCGCCACGCTGCTCTACAAGGAGCTGCTGCGTTTCTGGAAAGTGAGCTTCCAGACGATCGCGGCGCCGGTGCTGACCGCGCTCTTGTACCTGCTGATCTTCTCGCACGTGCTGGAGAGCCGCGTGACGGTATTCGACGGGCAGCTGCGCTACACCGCGTTCCTGGTGCCGGGACTGGTGATGATGGCGGTGCTGCAGAACTCGTTCGCCAACGCATCGTCGTCGCTGATCCAGTCGAAGATCACCGGCAACCTGATCTTCGTGCTCCTGCCGCCGCTGTCCCCGCTCGACATGTACGGGGCATACGTGCTGGGGGCGATGGTGCGCGGCCTGGTCGTGGGGCTGGGGGTCTTCGCCGTCACGCTGGGCTTCGTGCCCGCGCTGATCGACCTGGCCCATCCGCTGTGGGTCGCGGCGTTCGCGCTGCTCGGCAGCGCGATCCTCGCGACGCTGGGACTCATCGCCGGCATCTGGGCCGACAAGTTCGACGAGCTCGCGGCATTCCAGAATTTCCTGATCATGCCGCTCACGTTCCTGTCGGGTGTGTTCTACTCGATCCACACGCTGCCGCCGTTTTGGCAGGTGCTGTCGCATTTCAACCCCTTCTTTTATATGATCGACGGATTCCGCTACGGATTCTTCGGCCTGTCGGATGTCCCGCCGGGACGCAGTCTCGCGCTGGTCGCCGCCGCGGCGCTCGTCCTGGCGCTTGCCGCGCTGGCGATGCTCGCCCGCGGCTGGAAACTGAGGCACTGAATGGTCACGCCCGAATCGATCCAATCGTCGATCCTCGCCAACATGGCCTGCGACACCGTCGAAGTCGCCGGCGACGGCCACCATTTCGAAGCGCTGATCGTCTCGGCGGCATTTCGCGGGCTTTCGCGCATAGAGCGGCACCGGCTGGTCTATGCCGCGCTGGGCGACCGGATGCGCGAGGAGATCCATGCACTGTCGATGACGACGCAGACGCCCGAGGAACGCGCTGCGGCGCCGGGCGCGGGCTGAGTTGGACAAGCTCGTCATCGAGGGAGGCCACGCGCTGGTCGGCGAGGTCCGCGTCTCGGGCGCGAAGAACGCTGCGCTGCCGATCCTCTGCGCCGCGCTGCTGACGCCCGAGCCGCTGGTGCTTTCCAACCTGCCGCGGCTGAACGACGTGCGCACGATGCAGTCGCTGCTCGGCCAGATGGGCATGCGCCAGGATGGTAGCGCGCCCGATGCCGTGTCGC
>DASYXO010000001.1:0-3303 GCA_035934825.1 Casimicrobiaceae bacterium | reverse complement strand
TGAGCGATGCCCGCGGCCGACAGGTTCGCTTGGTTGTAGAAGATGCGGCCGAAGTGATCGCGATCGGGGAACACGTCGTCTTGATTCGGCAGATTGGCGCCGCCCGAATCGACGAGATACACGCAAGGCAGCCGGTTCTCCGCCGCGATCTCTTGCGCGCGCACGTGCTTCTTGACCGTCATCGGGTAGTACGTGCCGCCCTTGACCGTCGCGTCGTTGCAGACCACGATGCACTCGCGGCCCGCGACCCGGCCAATGCCGGTGATGATCCCCGCCGACGCGATGTTGTCGCCGTACATGTCCAGTGCGGCGAGCTGCGACAACTCGAGAAATGGGCTGCCCGGATCGAGCAGCGCGCGCACGCGCTCGCGCGGCAGCAGCTTGCCGCGCGCGACGTGACGGGCGCGCGCGGCATCGCCGCCGCCCTGCTCGACCGCCGCGATCCTCGCCCGCAGGTCCGCACAAAGCGCCAGCATCGCGTCGCGGTTGGCCGCGAACGTCGGGTCGCGCGGCGAGAGCTTCGATTCGATCGTCGGCATGGAGGTCCTGTCGGCTGCCCGGGGGATTCCGTTCGGGGGATGGGCGGCAGCGATGCGGAAGGGGCGCCGTCAGGCGGCCGGCGGGCGAGGGTGCCCGGGCATCAGCGCGTAAGGATGCATCCAGCGCGGCTGTTCGCGCAGCCTGGCGAGCCAGCCGCGAATGCGCGGATGATCGTTCCAGTCGACGCCGATCTCCTCGGGCCAGAACAGGTAGCCGGCAAGCGACAGGTCGGCGATGGTCAGGCGATCGCCGACGACGAAGGCGCGCCCGTCGAGATGCGCGTTCAGGATCGCCCAGGCTGCTTCGGCGCGCCGGCGGAACTCGGCGATCACCGCCGGATCGGAATCCTTCGCGAACGTCCGCATGAAGCGTAGCGTCGCCGTGTAGCTGGTCAGCTTGTGGTTGTCGAACAGCAGCCAGCGCAGGATCTCGCGGCGCTCTCCGGGGTCGCGCGCGCCGAAGCGACCGAGCGTCTCGGCGAGGTACTCCAGGATCACGCCCGACTGGGACAGCGCGCGGCCACCGTGCAGCAGCACCGGAACCTCGCCCATGACATTGATCGCGCGATAGGCCGGCGTTCGTGTCTCGCCGCCGAAGTAGTCGACGTAGCGCGGCTCCCAGTCCGCGCCCGCGAGCTCGAGCGCCAATGCCGCCTTGTAGGCGTTGCCCGACTGCGCGAAGCAGTGCAGCGTATATTCGGCCATTCGCGTCCCCGACCCCCTGACATTGTCGCGCCGGCCGCAGGGGCCGCAAGCGGCGCCCCGGTCGATCGCGTGCCTCAGAACCCTCCGCGCTCGAGCCAGCGATCGATGTGCTCGAAACGGTCCACTCCCCAGAACGGCTCGCCATCGACGACGACATACGGCGATCCGAACACGCCGGCGCCGATTGCGGCGTCGACGTCGCGCTTCAACCCGTCCTTGACCGACGGATCGTCGATCGCCGCGCGCGCGGCCGCGCCGTCGATGCCTGCGCTGCGGGCGACATCCGCCGCGGTCGCGGGATCCGAGATGTCCCGGTCGTCGACAAAGTACGCGCGATAGAGCGCCTTGACCAGGCGCGGCACTGCAGCGGCATCCTGGCCCCGCTGCCACACGACGATGCGCGCCGGACCCTGCGTCGCGATCGGAAACTTCGACGGCAGCCGCAACGGCACGTCATGGAAACGCGCGCTGCGCAGGATGTCCCGCTTGCTGTAGTCCCCCTTGAGCGGCACCGATGTCAGCGGCGCGGTGCCCGCCACCTTGAAGGCGGCGCCGAGGAGCATCGGCCGCCAGTCGACGCTGCGGGCGTGCCGCGCCGCGAGGGCCTCGATCTTCTGCGACCCGATGTAGCCGTAAGGCGACGAAAAATCGAAATAGAACACGATCGGGGCGTACATCTTGTTGTCGGTCTCCGGAGGCTCAGGATCGGTCGCGGACGCGACGTGCTCGCCGGCGCGAAACGGTGGGTCGCGCGGAGGTGCCTTGGGCGTGGTCGCCATTTGCGGTCAGCCGACCAGTTCGCGGCCGATGACCAGCCGCTGGATGTCGCTGGTGCCTTCGTAGATCTGGCACACCCGCACGTCGCGGTAGATTCGCTCGACCGGAAAATCGGCGACGTAACCATAGCCCCCGTGGATCTGGATCGCGTCCGAGGCGACGCGCTCGGCCATTTCCGAGGCGAACAGCTTGGCCATCGACGCTTCCTTCAGGCAGGGCAGGCCGGCGTCGCGCAGCGTCGCGGCGTGCCACACCATCTGGCGCGCAACCTCGACCTGCGTCGCCATGTCGGCCAGCCGGAAGCTCACCGCCTGGTGCTCGGCGATCGGCTTGCCGAACGCCCGGCGCTCGCGCGCATAGGCAAGCGCGGCATCCAGCGCAGCCCGTGCCATGCCCACCGACTGCGCCGCGATGCCGATGCGGCCGCCTTCGAGGTTCGCCAGGGCGATCCTGTAGCCGTCGCCCTCGCGCCCCAGCAAGTCGGCGGCCCCGACTACGCAGTTCTCGAAACCGATCTGCACGGTGTCGGAAGCACGCTGGCCGAGCTTGTCCTCGACCCGCGCGACGACGAATCCCGGCGTGCGCGTGTCGACGATGAACGCCGAGATGCCTTTCTTGCCGGCGGCTCTGTCGGTGACCGCGAACACGATCGCGACGTCGGAATTCGATCCGGTCGTGATGAACTGCTTGACGCCATTCAGGACGTAGCGATCACCGCGACGCTCGGCGCGCGTGGTGATCGCCGCTGCATCCGACCCGGTCTGCGGCTCGGTCAGGCAGAAGCAGCCCAACTTTTCGCCGCGCGCGAGCGGCCGCAGCCAGGTCGCTTTCTGCGCGTCGCTGCCGAAGGCGTTGATCGGTCCGCAGACGACCGAGTTCTGGACGCTGACGATCGTCGACGTCGCGCCGTCGCCGGCCGCGATTTCCTCCAGCGCGACGGCGAGCGACACGTAATCGAGCCCGGCGCCGCTCCACGCTTCCGGCACGACGATTCCCAGCGCTCCGAGCTCGCCCAGCATCCGCAGCGCATCCCGCGGGAAAGTGTGGTCACGGTCCCAGGCGGCGGCATGTGGCGCGAGTTCGTCGCGTGCAAATGCGCGCAGCGTGTCGCGTATTTGGCGCTGTTCTTCGGTCAGCAGCATCGTGGCGAAAATGACGTCAGGGGAAAATGGGGTCAGAGCCGTATTATTGGGCCGCGGAAAACGGGGTCAGAGCCGTATTATTGGGCCGCGGGAAATGGGGTCAGAGCCGTATTATTCAGCCGCGATCGCGTTGTAACTGG
>DASYXO010000357.1:0-16122 GCA_035934825.1 Casimicrobiaceae bacterium | reverse complement strand
CTCTCCGACTACCAGCCGAAGATCCCGCTGCGCGTGGTCTCGGCCGACGGTGTCCTGCTCGGCGAATTCGGGGAGGAACGGCGGGCGATCATACACATCGGCGAAGTCCCGGATGTCATGAAACACGCCATTTTGGCCGCTGAAGACGAGCGTTTCTACCAACATGGTGGTGTCGACTATTTGAGTGTCCTGCGCGCCGCCCTGTCCAACCTGACCGCCGGCGCCACCCAGCAGGGCGCCGGAACGATCACGATGCAGGTCGCGCGCAACTTCTTCCTGACGCGCGAGAAGACCATGTCGCGCAAGCTCCGCGAGGCCCTGCTCGCCTGGAAGATCGAAGCCAACTTCACCAAGGACGAAATCCTCGAGCTCTACATCAATCAGATCTACCTCGGGCAGCGCGCCTACGGCTTCGCGGCGGCGTCGCAGATCTACTTCGGCACGCCGCTCGAGGAGGTCACGATCTCGGAAGCCGCGATGCTCGCCGGCCTGCCCAAGGCGCCGTCGGCGTACAACCCGATCACCAACCCGCGCCGGGCCAAGATCCGCCAGCAGTATGTCCTGAGGCGCATGCACGATCTGCACTACATCACGGACGGCCAATGGCGCGAAGCACAAAACGCGCCACTAAACGTCCGGCAGAACGCACGCGAGCCGATCTCGATCCACGCCGAGTACGTGGCCGAGATGGCGCGCCAGGTCGTTTTCGAAGCCTACGGCGACGACACCTACACGCGGGGGATCACGGTCTGGACGACGATCCATCGCTCGGACCAGGACGCGGCCTACGCCGCGGTCCGGCGCGGACTCGTCGATTACGACCAGCGTCACGGCTACCGCGGCCCGGAGGGCTTCGTCAATCTCCCGGCCGACGCCGCAGACCAGGAACCGGTGCTCGACCGGGTGTTCCAGGACCACCCCGACAGCGACAACATCCTGGCGGCCGTGGTCCTGCAGGCGACGCCCCGGGAGGTGCGCGCGCTGCTGGCGGACGGCGACCAGGCCGTCGTGTCCGGTCCGGGCCTCAAGTTCGTCCAGCGCGCGCTGTCGGACAAAACCCCCGTCAACCAGCGCATCCGCCCGGGCGCCATCGTGCGGCTGACCCGCGACGATACCGGGCACTACGCGATCACCCAGATACCGCTCGCCGAGGCGGCGTTCGTCTCGGTGCGTCCGCAGGACGGTGCGATCCTGGCGCTGGTCGGCGGCTTCGATTTCGCGCGCAACGAATTCAATCACGTGACCCAGGCCTTCAGGCAGCCCGGTTCCGCGTTCAAGCCGTTCATTTATTCGGCAGCGCTCGAGAAGGGTTTCACGCCGGCGACCGTCATCAACGATGCGCCGTTCTTCGTTCCCGCCGAGCAGGCCGGTGGCGTAGCCTGGGAGCCCAAGAACTACGACGGCAAGTTCGACGGGCCGATGCGCCTTCGCATGGCGCTCGCCAAGTCGAAGAACCTGGTCACGATCCGGATCCTGCAGGCGATCGGACCTCAGTACGCACAGGATTACATCGCGCGCTTCGGCTTCGACCCCAAGCTGCACCCAGCCTACCTCACGATGGGCCTCGGCGCCGGCTCCGCGACGCCGATGCAGATGGCAACGGCCTATTCGGTATTCGCCAATGGCGGCTACCGCATCACCCCCTACCTGATCGCCAGGATCACCGACGCTCACGGCGACTTGCTGTCCGAAGCCAAGCCTGCCGTGGCCGGCAAGGACGCCGAGCAGGCGATCGACCCGCGCAACGCGTTCATCATGAGCTCGCTGCTCCATGACGTGGTCACCTACGGGACCGGCGCCAGGGCGATGGAGCTCAAGCGCAGCGACCTCGCAGGCAAGACCGGGACGACCAACGAGGACGTCGACGCATGGTTCTGCGGCTACGACATGGCGAAGGTCGGCATCGCCTGGATCGGCTACGATCAGCCCAAGACCCTCGGGACCGCCGAGACGGGCGCGCGCGCAGCGCTGCCGATCTGGATGTCGTACATGCAGCGCGCGCTCAAGGGCGTGCCCCAGGACCTGCCCGCCCCGCCGGCGGGTGTCGTATCGGTGCCGATCAATCCCGACACCGGATTACGTGACGACGCCTCCACGCTGTCCGACTGGTTCATGGCCGAGTTCACCCCGCGCCGCTCGCAGGACGCCCTCGCCCCCGCCACGGTCCCGGGTGCGGCGCCCGGGCCGGCGCGCGACGTGCGCAACCAGCTGTTCTGATGGGCAGCAGATACGTATCGAACCCCGGTCGCGCGCCGCGCTCCGAGCCCGCCAGCCGCGAGCTGCAGAATCGCGCAAGGATCGCCGATCTTGCAGCCCGGTTCATCGTTGAGCACGGGCTCGCCGACTGGTCGCTCGCCAAGCGCAAGGCGGCGCGCCAGCTGATGCTGGCAGAGCGCAGCGCTCTGCCCGGCGACGACGAAATCGAGACGGCACTGATCGCTCACCAGGCGCTGTTCGGTGGCGAGGCGCACGCCACCTCGCTGCGGCGGCAACGGACGGAGGCGTTGCGCTGGATGCGGGACCTCGCTTCGTTCGAACCGGTCTTGACCGGCGGGGTCGCCGCGGGCTGGGCGGGCGAGCACAGCGACATCCGGCTCGAGCTCGTCGCGGATGACGCCAAGGCGGTCGAGCTCGCGCTGATCAATCGCGGGGTCGCCTATCGCGCGGCCCGGGAACCGCCGCATGCGACGGCGGAGCTCCATGTCGATGTGCCTGCGGGAGTCCTGCGACTGATCGTGCGCACGCCGGAGATGGCGCGCCAGCGTCCGCGCCGCGACCGGCATGGGCGGGAAGAGCCGCGGCTCGACGCGGATGCGGTCGCTGAACTCCTGACGTCCTGAGTCAGCTCCTGCGGCTCTGGCGTCGCGCCGGCGCCATCGGCTCTACCCGTGCGATGGGCGGCGGGTCGCGGGCGTTGCGCACTCGAAGCCCGCAAGCCTCTATCCGTGCGATGGGCGGCGGGTCACGGGCGTTGCGCGCGAGTGGGAGCGCCTGCCATTGCGGGTGGTGCGGCGAGCGAGCCCGGCCGCAACATCGACGGCAGGATGTGCTCGAGCGAAGCTGCACCGGGACCCGCCGGCAGGCGTTGGCGGACTTCGAGCGCGCAACGCCCGTGACCCGCCGCCCCGACCGATCGGTGCTGCCGCAGCGATGCGCGTGCCGTGGCGGACTCGCGCGCAGGGCGCCTGCGGCGCAGTCGTCGTGAAGCGGGTGGGGCGGCCAGCGAGGCTGGACGCCGCGTCGCGTTCCGGATGTCCTCGAGCGCCGCCGCACCGGGACCCGCTCGACGACGCGCCCTGCGCGGCCGAAGCCCGGAGCGAGAGCCGCCACCGCGCGCGGGACGCGGGCGACTGCGCGGGACGCGAGCGACTGCGCGGGACGCGGGCGACTTCGCGCGCGGGTCTCCGGCCGCTCAGCCCTTCAGCCTTCGCGCAGCCACTGCGCCGCGTCGAGGGCAAAGTAGGTGAGGATCGCGTCGGCGCCCGCGCGCTTCATGCCGACCAGCGCCTCCAGGGCGCAGGCGCGCTCGTCGAGCCACCCGGCCTGCGCCGCGGCCTTCAGCATCGCGTACTCGCCCGACACCTGGTAGACGGCGGTCGGCATGCCGAACGCGTCCTTGACGCGTCGCACGATGTCGAGATAAGGAAGACCCGGCTTCACCATCACCATGTCCGCGCCTTCGTCGATGTCGAGCCAGGTCTCCCACATCGCCTCGTTGCTGTTCGCGGGGTCCATCTGGTAGGTGTACTTGTCGCCTCCGCGGAGATTTGCCGCAGAGCCCACGGCGTCGCGAAACGGTCCGTAGAACGACGAGGCGTACTTCGCCGAGTAGGCGAGGATGCGCGCGTGTACGCGCCCGGCGGCGTCGAGGGCTTTGCGCAAGGCGCCGATGCGGCCGTCCATCATGTCCGAAGGCGCGACGATATCGACACCGGCGGCGGCGTGGCATAGCGCCTGCCTGACGAGCGCCTCGACGGTCGCGTCGTTCATCACGTAGCCCGATGCATCGATGAGCCCGTCCTGCCCGTGACTGGTGTAAGGATCGAGCGCGATGTCGGTCATGACGCCGAGCGACGGGAAACGCTCCTTGAGCGCACGCACCGCGCGCGGTACCAGCCCGTCGTCGTCCCAGGCGGCGGCGGCATCCTCCGACTTGTCCTCGGCCGGAATCACCGGGAACAGCGCCATTGCCGGCACCCGTAGCTCGACGCAGCGCCCGGCATCCTCCAGCAGGAGGTCGATCGACTTGCGCGACACGCCCGGCAACGACGCCACGGGCTCGGTGCGCCGGGTGCCGTCGCAGACGAACACCGGATAGATGAAATCGTCGGACGTCAGCCGCGTCTCCCGCATCATCCGGCGGGAAAACTCGTCCCGGCGCATGCGCCGCATCCTTCTTTCGGGAAACCGTCCCGTCAACAGGTAGCTCATCGGCGGCTCGAATCTTCGCAGGTTGGCAATGGAACTCGTGAAATCCGTCGCGGTCTGATTTGGCAGACGGTCAACGTCTCCCGCTTTCCTCCCTGAGCGGGTGCCCGCCCCGGATCGATGCCGGGGCGGGCGTTTCGAGGCCCCGCGTCACTCCCCTTGATCGCGGGGCCTCTTTCTTATGCTGTTCGCCGCGGCCACGCTGCGTCAAGTGATCCACGATGCGATCGTCGCGTCGGCGCCCTCGACACCGAGCCGCGAAGGCACCGAGAACGGAATGATGCGGACAGCCGACGCGCACCCGGGGAACGCTTCGCCCAAGCGGTTCCGGATCGCAATCGCAGCGGCCTTGCGCTCCGCCTGGTTGAGCTTGTCGATCTTGCTGGCCAGGATCAGCACCGGGCGCCCCGACGGCAGGAACCCGCCGAGGAGCTGCTCGTCCATGATGCGCAGCCCGTGTCGGGCATCGACGACCAGCACCAGGCCGACCAGCGATGTTCGGGTCGTGACGTAGATCCACAGGAAGTCCTGCCAGTCCTTCTTGAGCGTCCGGGGCACCGCGGCATAGCCGTAGCCGGGCAGGTCGGCGACGAGGGCCCCGCCCCGCAACCGGAAGAAATTGATCAGCTGGGTGCGTCCCGGCGTCCGGCTCGCGAAGGCAAGTCGCGTCTGCCGTGCGAGAGCATTGATCGCACTCGACTTGCCTGAGTTCGAGCGTCCGGCGAATGCGATTTCCGGCGCGCCGTCCGTCGGGAGCTGCCACGGCGCGGCAGCTCCGGTCTCGAACGCGGCCCCCACCAGCGGGGCCCGAGCGCGCCCGGCATCGGCGACACCGACCGCTTTGGCCGCGGTTTCCGACTCCGATACAATAGGCGGTTTGTTCATCTGTAATCGTCGCATGGGCCGGCACAGCGGTGGGCCTCGCGGCGTTCCGCGCAACGCATCGACCTATCGATATGGAGCCTTCCGACATGACCCGCAACCGGCTCTGCGCCGTCATTGCAGCGGCAGCGTTCTACGCGGTCGCAGCCTCCGCCCAGGGGGCCCCGCGCGCCGCGCCTGCGCCGGACCTCAAGAAAGCGCAGCAGATCGCGGCCCAGGTCTGCGCCGCCTGCCACGGCGCCGACGGCAACAGCGTCGCGTCCGCGAATCCGAATCTGGCCGCACAGGGTGCCGACTATATCACCCTCCAACTCGCGCACTTCAAGGCCGGCATCCGCGTCAACGCGACGATGCAGGCGATGGCGGCAACGCTTACCGATGCCGACATGGCCGCACTCGGCATCTACTTCTCGCAGCAGAAACTCAAGGGCGAGGCATCCAGGGACATCGCACTCGTCAAGGCGGGCCAGCAACCGTGGCGGGGCGGCGACGCGGAAACGGGCGTACCCGCATGTGCCGCCTGCCATTCGCCGGACGGCGCGGGCATTCCCCGGAACTATCCCCGGCTTGCCGGCCAGTACGCCGATTACACCTACGCCCAGCTGAAGGCGTTCCAGTCGGGCGCCCGCGGCGCCGATGCAGCAGGCAAGGACGTCAATGGCGCAATCATGCACACGATCGCCATGAAACTGACCGATGCGCAGATGAAGGCCCTTGCCGATTACGCTGCCGGCCTGCGCTGAGCTCTTTCCCCTCGCCCTGCCCGCTGCCGCGTGCCGACAATGCAGTCCGCGGCCCTGCGCAATCGATGTCGCGCGACGGACACGCGCCGGTCGCGGAATCGGGTAGCGCGACGGCGCGCGTTGGCGGTCGAGTGGACGCCTCAAGCCCCCGGTGGTTCCGCGGGACTTTGCAAGCAGCGGTTCAGCTGCTCGCGCCATTGCGGCATTGCGAAGCCGAACGCGTCGGCGAAGCGACGCGCGTCGAGCACCGCGTACGCGGGCCGGCGCGCCGGCGTCGGATACTCGGCGGTCGTGAGCGGCGTGACACGCGGGTGCGCGACGTCGCCGAGGATCGCGCGTGCGAATCCGTACCACGACGTCGCGCCCTGTGCCGACAGATGATAGAGTCCGGCACGCTCGGCGACATACGCGAGGCCGCGACCGACGAGCGTCGCCGTTGCCGCCGCCAGCGCTCGACTCCAGTTCGGGACCCCGACCTGGTCCGAGACGATGCGCAGCTCGTCGCGCTCGGCGGCGAGCCTCCTGATCGTCGTCAGGAAATTCCGTCCGTGCAGCGAGTACACCCAACTGGTGCGTAGCGTCAGCGCGTGCGCGCCCGTCGCCGCAATGGCGCGCTCGCCGTCGAGCTTGCTCTCGCCGTAGGCGTTCAGCGGATTGGGGGCCACCGCCTCGTCGTAGGGGACGGTCGCCGTCCCGTCGAACACGTAGTCGGTCGAATAGTGGATCAGCACCGCGCCGATGCGCCGGGCTTCCTCGGCAAGGACGCCCGGCGCGTGCGCATTTACCGCGAACGCCGCCTCGCGCTCGCTTTCGGCGCGGTCGACCGCGGTGTACGCGCCGGCGTTGACGACGAGCCGCGGCGCGAGGTCGCGGACGACGCGGACGATCCGCGAGGCGTCGGAGAGGTCGAGTGCCGCGCGGTCGCAGGCGACGACGCTCCCATGCGCCGCGAGCGACGCAGCGAGCTCGCGCCCGAGCTGGCCGTTCGCGCCGGTGACGAGGATCGTCGGACGGACGTTGGAGCGACGGCCGGGCATGCCGCAGGCCTGCCGATCAGGCGTAGACGTCCGCCTGCGCAAGCGGCGTGCCGGCGGCGTCCTTGGGCGCGAGCGTCGGTGAAACCCCTGCGGGCCATTCGATGCGAAGCGCCGGATCGTTCCACAGCAGCGTGCGCTCGTGCTCCGGGTACCAGTAGTCGGTGGTCTTGTAGAGAAATCCGGCGACCTTCGAGACGACGATGAACCCGTGCGCGAAACCCGGCGGGATGTAGAGCATCCGGTGATCACCCGCCGACAACTCGATCGCGACGTGCCGGCCGAAGGTCGCCGACGAGCGTCGCAGGTCGACGGCGACGTCGAGCACAGCGCCCTCGATCACGCGCACGAGCTTTCCCTGCGCATGCTCGATCTGGTAATGCAGGCCGCGCAGCACGCCGCGGCGCGACCGCGAGTGGTTGTCCTGCACGAAATCGACGTCGAGACCGGCGGCGGCGAAGTCACGCCGGTTCCAGCTCTCGAAAAAGAATCCGCGCGCATCCCCGAGCACTTTCGGCTCGACGATCACGACATCGGGCAATGCGCTCCTGGTGAGCTGCATCAGCGGAACACCGGGTCGTCGAGCAGGCTGAGCAGGTAGCGGCCGTAGCCGTTCTTCGCCATCGACGAGCCGAGCCGGCGCAGGTCATCTGCGCCGATGTAGCCCTGGCGGTAGGCGATCTCCTCCGGACAGGCGATCTTCAGCCCCTGGCGGCGCTCGATCGTCTCGATGTACTGCGACGCTTCGAGCAGGGATTCGTGCGTGCCGGTGTCGAGCCACGCCATGCCGCGTCCCATTACCTCGCAGGCGAGCTCGCCCAGTTCAAGGTAGCGGCGATTGACGTCGGTGATCTCGAGCTCGCCGCGTGCCGATGGCGTGAGCTCGCGAGCGATGTCGACGACCCGGCTGTCGTAGAAATACAGGCCCGTGACCGCGTAACGCGACTTCGGCGCGGACGGCTTCTCCTCGAGGCTCACGACGCGCCCGCCGCCATCGATCTCCGCGACGCCGTAGCGCTCGGGGTCGGCGACCGGATAGGCGAAGATCGTGGCGCCGCCGGCGCTGGCGTTGGCGCGCTCGAGCTGCGTCTGCAGGTCGTGCCCGTAGAAGATGTTGTCGCCCAGCACCAGCACCGACGGACCGCCGCCGATGAACTCGCGGCCGATGACGAAGGCCTGCGCGAGCCCTTCGGGGGCGGGCTGGACCGCATAGGAGAAACGCAGGCCCCAGCGGCTGCCGTCTCCGAGGAGTTGCGCGAAGCGCGGCGTATCGTCGGGTGTCGAGATCAGCAGGATGTCGCGGATGCCCGCGAGCATCAGCGTCGACAGCGGATAGTAGATCATCGGCTTGTCGTACACCGGCAGCAGCTGCTTGGACACGACCTGCGTCACCGGATGCAGCCGCGTACCCGATCCTCCGGCGAGGATGATCCCCTTGCGCGTCATCGCCATGCCTTCTCCGATCGCGGTCCCGCGCACTCACGCATACTGCAGATCGATCCACTTGCGGTACTCGTCGCTCTGCACGTTGGCGAGCCACTCGCCGTTGCCGAGGTACCAGTCGACGGCCTTCGCCATCCCCGACTCGAAGGTCTCGGCCGGCGCCCACCCGAGCTCGCCGCGGATCTTCGTCGCGTCGATCGCGTAGCGCCGGTCGTGCCCCGGCCGATCGGCGACGAACGCGACCTGCGCGGTGAAATCGCGACCTGGGACGCGCGCCGCCAGCAGCCGGCACAACGTCCGGACAACGTCGATGTTTCGCGTTTCCGCGTTGCCGCCGACATTGTAGGTCGCGCCGGGTCGCCCACGCGCAAGCACCGCGCGGATCGCGCTGCAATGGTCGCCGACATAGAGCCAGTCGCGAACGTTCTGTCCGTCCCCGTAGACCGGCAGCGGCTTGCCCGCCAGCGCATTGACGATCATCAGCGGAATGAGCTTCTCGGGAAACTGCCGCGGGCCGTAGTTGTTCGAGCAATTGGTCGTCAGCGTGGGCAAGCCGTAAGTGTGGTGCCAGGCGCGCACCAGGTGGTCCGATGCCGCCTTCGACGCCGCATAGGGGCTGTTCGGCGCGAATGGCGTCGCCTCGGAGAACGCAGGATCGGCCGGCCCCAGCGAGCCGTAGACCTCGTCGGTCGACACATGCAGGAAGCGGAACGCCGCGCGCTCACCCGCAGGCAGCGTCTCCCACCATGTCCGCACGCGCTCGAGCAGCGCGAACGTGCCGACGACATTGGCGTCCACGAAGGCACGCGGATTGTGGATCGAGCGGTCGACGTGCGTCTCCGCGGCGAGGTTCACGATCGCCCGCGGACGATGCCGCTCGAGCAGCGAGCCCACCGCGTCGGCATCGCCAATGTCGCCCCGCACGAAAATGTGCCGGGCATCGCCAGCGAGCTCCGCCAGGCTGCGCAGGTTGCCGGCATAGGTCAGCTTGTCGAGATTGACGACCGGCTCGTCATGCGCCGCGAGCCAGTCGAGCACGAAATTGGAACCGATGAATCCGGCGCCGCCGGTGACGAGGATCATGTCAGGCGCGGTAGTAATCGCGATACCAGGCGACGAAGCGCGCAAGGCCCTCGGCCAGCGACGTACGCGGCGCGAAGCCGGTCAGCGCCTGGAGGCGGTCGATCGAGGCGAACGTCGCGGGCACGTCCCCAGGCTGCATCGGCTGGTCGTTGCGGATCGCGCGCATGCCCAGCAGCCGCTCGAGCGTCGCGATGAACTCGTCGAGCTCGACGGCCTGGTGGTTGCCGATGTTGTAGATCGCGTACGGCGCGCGATCTCCTTCCCGCGCCGGCGGCTTGTCGAGAACCCGCACGACCCCTTCGACGATGTCGTCGACATAGGTGAAATCGCGCCGCATCCGCCCCGAATTGAATACCTGCATCGGTTTGCCGCCGAGGATCGCCCGCGCGAACAGCATCGGTGCCTGGTCGGGACGGCCCCAGGGACCGTAGACGGTGAAGAAGCGCAACCCCGTCGTCGGAAGCCCGAACAGGTGGCTGTAGCTGTGCGCCATCAGCTCGTTCGCCTTCTTGGTCGCCGCGTAGAGACTCACCGGCTGGTCGACCGGCTGGTCCTCCGAGAACGGCAGCGTGTGGCTCGCACCGTACACCGACGACGACGACGCGTAGACGAGATGCACGATGGAAGCGTGGCGGCATCCCTCGAGCACGTGCCCGAAGGCGACCAGGTTGTTGCGCAGGTAGGCCTCCGGATTGGCGAGCGAGTGGCGCACCCCCGGCTGCGCCGCGAGATGCACCACCGAGGCGAATCGGCCGCGCGCGAACAGCGCAGCGCAGGCATCCTTGTCGGCAAGATCGACCGCCTCGAATACGAAGCGCGGGCGACCGGTCAGCTCGCCGACGCGGGCCCGCTTGAGTGCCACGTCGTAGTAGGGCTCGTAGTTGTCGACGCCGACGACCTCCGCACCCGCATCGAGCAGCGCGCGCGCCGCATGCATGCCGATGAAGCCGGCCGCGCCCGTCACCAGGACGCGCCGTCCGTTCACCGCGACCGGGATCATGGGCGCCGCACCGTCTGGTCGAGCGCGCGCAGCTTCGCATGCTTGAGGAAGCTCGCGAACGCGCCGATCGCGATGTGGGCGAGGCCCGCCGCACCGTCGAGAAAGCCGAGCCTGAATACGTAGAAACGCAGGAACCGCGCAATGGGGGCGGCGGCCATCGCGGTCGCCGAGCCGCGCTTGCCGCGTGCGTGGAGCATTTCGGCCTGCAGCGTCGTGTACCGGTTCTGCTTGGCGACGTAACGCTCGATCGATTCGGCCGATGCGTGCAACAGGTCGCCTTCGAGGCGCCCGACGTGGCCGTCGGCGATCACTCTTTCGTGAACGGGGTCTTCGCTCCAGCGCGCGCGGCGCCGGTCGAACAGCCGCGTCGTCCAGTCCGGGTAGCCCTCGCCATGGGCAAGCCAGCGCCCGAGAAACCGGTTGCGCCGCGCGAGCGCGTACGCCGCCAGTGCCGGCTGCCCAGCGGAAAGCAGGGACTCGACCGATTGTGCGAGTCCGGGCGACACTCGCTCGTCGGCGTCGAGGCAGAGCACCCAGTCGTTGGCGGCCATCTGCACGCCGTACTGCTTCTGCGGCCCGAACCCCTGCCATGGATGGGACAGGACGCGCGCGCCCGATCGTCGCGCGATTTCTACGGTATGATCCGCGCTGCCCGAGTCGACGACCAGCGCCTCCGCCGCGAACGGCGCGGACGCGAGACAATCGGCGATGTCGTCCTGCGCATCGCGCGTGATCACTACCAGCGAGATCGGAATGGGCCCGGGCATGCGTGACGGTCCAGAGTTCACGGCCCCAGCGGCAGCCGCAGGTACGGCAATCCCCGTGTTCGAAGAACTGGCGCGATTTTACGTGGTTTGCCGCTCCACGCCGAAATGCGGCAGCGGCACGCCATCCAACGGCCCGCGCCGCGCTCGGGCCTGCGGCGCGGGCGTGGGGGCCGTCCGGTGAGCGCGGTGCTCGTCGTCCGCCCTTCTTCGCTTGGCGACATCGTCTACGCATTGTCGGTTGCGACCGACATCCGGCGCGAGCGTCCCGGGCTCGCCGTCGACTGGGTCGCCGAGTCGGGTTTCGCCCCTCTGATCGGCCTGTGTCCCGACGTGCGCGAGGTCATGCCGTTCAACCTGCGGCGGTGGCGCGGCGCGCTCGGCGCGCCCGCGACGTGGCGCGAGATGCGCGAATTCGCGCACGCGCTGCGCCGGACCCGCTACGACGCGGTGCTCGACCTGCAGGAGCAGCTCAAGGGGGCGGTGATCGCGCGGCTGGCACGCGGCCCGCGTCACGGCTTCGACCGCGCCAGCATACGCGAGCCGCTCGCCACCCTTGGCGACGATGTCCATCACAGGATCCCCCGCGACCTGCATTTCGTCGCGCGCTGCCGTCGCCTCGCGGCCGCGGCACTCGGCTACGAGGTCGACGACGCGCCCCGCTGGAACCTGCACCCGCCCGCCGACGCAGCGGCCATTCCCGATCGACCTTACGTCGTCATGCTCCACGGGACGAGCCGGGACGAAAAGCTGTGGCCGGAGGCGCACTGGCGCGCGCTGATCGAGCATTGCGATCAGGCGGGCTATGCCAGCGTTCTCCCGTGGGGAAACGCCGCGGAAGAGGCGCGCAGTCGACGGCTCGCCAAAGGCTTCGACGGCGCAATCGTCCCTCCCTGGCTCGCGCTGCCGCAGGCGGCGACGCTGCTGTCGAGGGCCTCCCTGGCCGTCGGTGTCGACACCGGCTTCACCCATCTGTCAGCGGCGTTGCGAACACCGACGCTCGCGATCTTCTGCGCAACCGATCCTGCACGCCACGGCGTGGCCTGCGCAGGTGCACATGCGCGCGACCTCGGCGACGCCGGCGCCCCGCCCGCGTGTGACGACGTGCTCGCGATCGCCGGACAATTGCTGCGCAGCGCGCCGGACTGAACGATGGCCCGCCTGGCGCGATGGTTCTACGCATTGTCGTGGTGGCTCGTCCTGCCGCTGCTTCCGCTGCGCCTCTGCTGGCGCGCGCGCCGGGAGCCGGGATATGGAGCGCAGGTCGGTGAGCGCTTCGGACGCTACGCGAGCACGCCGCAACGCGAGCGCCCTGGCATGCTCGTCTGGATACACGCGGTATCGGCCGGCGAGACACGCGCGATCGCGCCGCTCGTGCTCCGCCTGCGCGGCTGCGATCCGCCGCCTTCGATCCTGCTGACGCACATGACCGCGACCGGCCGCGAGGCCGGCCGCGCGTTGTTCGGCGACACCGTCCTGCAGGCATGGTTGCCCTACGACATTCCTTTCGCCGTTCGTCGCTTCCTCGCGCGGTTCCGGCCCGACGCGGGATTGCTGGTGGAGACCGAGCTGTGGCCGAACCTGACCGCGGCCGCGGCGCGCGCGGCAGTGCCGCTGTTCCTCGTCAATGCCCGCCTGTCCGAGCGCTCCGCCCGCGGCTACGCGCGGATCGGGCTGTTGTCGCGCCCGCTGCTCGCATCCCTTGCCGGTGTCGCGGCGCAGGCCGAGGCGGACGGGCAGCGCCTGCGCGCGCTGGGCGCGCGCGAGGTGATCGTCACCGGCAACCTGAAGTTCGACGTCCTTGTACCCGACGCGCTGCGCAAGCGGGGAGACGAGCTGCGATCGGCGATCGGGCGCGATCGGCCGGTTCTGGTCGTCGCATCGACCCGCGACGGCGAGGAAGCGCTGGTCCTCGACGCCCTCGCTCGCGGAGATTCGAAGCTGCCGGCGCGCACGCTGGTCATCATCGTTCCCCGCCATCCGCAACGCTTCGACGCAGTCGCCGCGCTGCTGCGCGACCGGGGCCTGCCCTACGTGCGGCGCAGCGGAAGCGCGCCGATTCCGGGGGATGCGAAGGTCCTGCTCGGGGACTCGATGGGCGAGATGTTCGCCTACTACGCCGCCGCCGACGTCGCCTTCGTCGGCGGCAGCCTGCTGCCGCTGGGCGGACAGAACCTGATCGAGCCGATCGCCATGGGTACGCCGACACTGATCGGTCCGCACACCTTCAATTTCGCGCAGGCGAGCGAGGCAGCGGTCGCCTCCGGTGCCGCGCAGCGCGTGGACGACGCCGACGAGCTCGTGGGTCTCGCAGGACGGCTGCTCGCCGATGCGCACGCGCGCGAGCGGATGCGCGCCAACGCCGAGGCGTTCATCGCCGCGCATCGCGGCGCCGCCGACCGGCTGTGGACATGGCTCGAACCGAGGATCGGCGTGCCTCGCGTCCGCGCAGCGGGTACGGACGAGCCCAGGCAGGCCTGAGCGCGGGCCGCGTCGAGCGGGCCCCGCGTTTCGCGACGCGCGCGCCTCAGCCCAGGAGCCGGCGGTTGACGTCCTGCAGATCGTCGATCGAGAGCGTGCCGACCGCGGACTTCAGGCGAAGGACACCGAGCAGGTAGTTGAAAAACGCCTGCGCGAGGTCGCGCCGCCTCTGGAATACGTTCTGCTGCGTGTTCAGGACGTCAAGGTTCGTGCGCACGCCGACCTCCTGCCCGGTCTTGTTCGATTCGTAGGCAGTGTTCGCGGAGACCAGCGCCTGCTCGAACGCCTTGACCGACGCCGCGGCACTGTTGACCCCGGTGAACCCGGTCTGCGCACTGAACAGCGCGTTGCGCCGCGCGAGCTCGAGGTTCTGGCGCGCGTTGTCCTGCTGCGCAATCGCCTGCCTCACCCTGGAATCGACGAAGCCGCCCTGGTAGAGCGGGACCGTCAGCGCCAGCCCGATGATCGCCTGGCGCGAATCGACGGTCGTGCCGATCTGCGTGCTGCCGTTCGACGCCTGCGCAGTGTAGCTGCCGACGAGGTCGAGGGTCGGCAGGTGCCCGGCGCGCTGCCGCTCGATCTCGAGGCTCGCGATCTCGCTGTTGTACTGCGCGATCTTCACCGCGAGGTTGTCGGACAGGGCGTGATCGACCCAGTATTCAAGGGAATTCGGCGTCGGCAGGGTCGGCTCGAACGACGGACCCAGCGGCTTGAGGTCGGTCGGATTGCGGCCGATGATCGCGCGCAGCGCAGTGCGCTTGTTGTCGAGGTCGTTCTTCGACGAGATCTCCTGCGCAACGATCGCGTCGTAGGCCGCCTGGGCCTCGTTGGTGTCGGTGATCGTCGCGACGCCGACCTCGAAGTTGCGCTTCGCCTGCGCGAGCTGCTCGGACACCGCCGCCTTCTGGCTGTCGGCGAGGTCGACATTGAACTGCGCGAGCAACACGTCGAAATACGCCCCCGCGACGCGCAGCATCAGGTCCTGTTTCGCGGCCTCCAGCGTGTAGTCGGCCTGCTCGACCTGCTTGTCCGCCTCGGACAGGGCAATCTGGTTCGCTTTCCGGTACAGCGGTTGCGAAGCCGAGACCCCCAGCCCGCCGAACCAGAAGTTGCGGTTGACGTCGACGCGCGGGTCACTGTGGATCGACGCATCGTAGTTGTTGGCGTTCATCGCGCCGGTCACGCTGACGCTCGGCAGCAGTCCCGAGCGCGCCTGCGGAACTGCCTCCTTGGTCACCTGGTAGGTCGCGCGAGCTGCGGCGAGCGTCGGGTCGCTGCGTTCGGCTTCCCGGTAGACCTGGATCAGGTCCTCGGCGGCGACGGGCGGGCAATGCAGGACGGCCGCGAGCAGCGATGCGGCAATGGCGGATGACAGTCGGATCATCGGAGTGGCTCGAAAAGGGGGTTGTCGCGTCGTCGGGACCGGCGCGCGGATCACCGGGCGATGGCAGGTCAGAACGCGAACCGCTCGGGAGTCAAGGCGTTGTCCAGCGGCGCAACGACGGTCTCGAACAGATCGACGGTGACATTCGAGTCCGGCGCATTCCAGCGAATCAGGCGCGCCTTCATCACCGGTGCCTCGCCGACGACCGCGAACACCCGTCCGCCCGGCAGGAGCTGCTCGAGGAAACGGCCGGGAAGGATCGGTGTCGAGCCAGTCAGAGCGATCACGTCGTAGGTGTCGTTCCCGTAGCCGCGGCTGGCGTCGCCGACCTCGACCCGGGCGTTGGAATGACCCATGCGCCGGAGCCTGGTGCGCGCGTCGGCAGCGAGCGCCGGATCGATTTCCACGCTGGTCACCTGGGCGGCCACGCTCGCCAGCAACGCGCAGAAATAGCCGCTGCCGGTGCCGACTTCGAGGACGCGATCCGACTCGGCGGGCGCAAGCTCCTGCAGCACCCGCGCCTCCATTTTCGGTGCCCACATCCGCGCGTGGTCCGACAACGGCAACTCGAGATCGGCGAACGCGAGCGCGCGATACGCAGGAGGCACGAAATCCTCGCGCTTGACCTTGAACAGGAGGTCGAGCACGCGCGGATCGAGCACCTCCCATGGTCGAATCTGCTGCTCGACCATGTTGTAGCGGGCCTGCTCGTAGTCGAATGCCTTCATTGCGGTGTCCCTGGCTGGAGCGATTCGGCAGTGCACCCGCGCGACCGGTTCTGTCGACCGGCATGGCACGACTGCCTTCGACGCAAATGACCGCGGGTCATTGTATCAAACCCCCCGCGATTAATTGGGGTCAGAGCTGTAATAAGCCGGTG
>DASYXO010000354.1:0-5491 GCA_035934825.1 Casimicrobiaceae bacterium | reverse complement strand
ACGTCGTGTGTGACCTCGGCAGCGGGCTGCGCCCGTTCGGCCAGGCCGCGATCGCGCGGCACGGCCCGGCGTCCCCGCAGACTTACCACCTCTTCCTGTCGCACCTGCATTGGGATCACATCATGGGCCTGCCGTTCTTCACGCCGGCCTACATACCGGGCAATCGGGTGATCTTCTACGGCGCGCACGCCGAGCTCGAGAGCGCGTTGCGCAGGCAGATGGAGCCGCCGTCGTTCCCGGTGCCGTTCTCGACCTTCGGCGCGTCGATCTCGTTCGTCCACCTCGAGCCGGGTCGGCCGCACGATGTGGGCGGCATGCGCGTGACGCTGAAGCGCCAGAACCACGCCGGCGATTCCTACGGGTATCGCTTCGAGAAGGATGGGCGCACGGTCATCTATACGACCGATTCCGAGCATAAGCTCGCCGACCCGCAGGAGAGCGCCGGCTTCGCCGATTTCTTTCGCGATGCCGACGTCGTGATCTTCGACGCGATGTACTCGCTCGCCGAGGCAACGTCGGTCAAGGCGGACTGGGGGCACTCGAGCAACATCGTCGGCGTCGAGCTGTGCCAGCTCGCGCACGCGAAGCACCTGTGCATGTTCCATCACGAGCCGGCGCTGGACGATGCCGCGATCTCGAGGGTGCTCGCCGAGACGCGGCGCTTCGAGGAGATCACGCGGATCGCCGCGCCACTCAAGGTCTCCACGGCCTACGACGGGCTGGAAATCCGGTTGTGACCGCCGGCGTGCCGGCAGATCCCCGGCCGCGCACCGCCCGCGTGCGCGTCGTGGGCGGCGGGATCCTCGTCGCATTCGCCGTGGTGCTCGCGACGGGCTGGACCGGCCGGCTGCCGTTGCAGACCCAGTGGTTCGACGCGTACCAGGCGGTGTCCCCTCGGCGCGTGGAATCGTCGCCGGTGACGATCGTCGAGATCGACGACAGGAGCCTCGCGACGATCGGCCGCTGGCCCTGGCCACGGACGCAGCTCGCCCGCCTGATCCACACGATCAGCGGCGCCGCTCCGGCCGCGATCGGCGTGGACATCGCGATGCCCGAGGCCGACGCGCTGTCGCCCGACACCTTGCTGGCCCGCATCGATGCAAACGCCGCGCTGTCCGACAAGTTCGGAGAGCTGCCGTCGACCGACAAGGAGCTCGCGAGCGCTCTCGCCACGGCGCCGACGGTGCTGATCGTGGCCGGATCGCCCGGGCCTTCGGTCAACCCGCTGCGGGTCGCGCCGATCGTCGTACGCGACGAACACGCGTCGGCGGCTTCGGCGGCGCGTGCGTTGTCGCGGCTGAGCGCGTTTCCCGGTGCGATGGCGAGCCTGCCGCTGCTCGACAACGCGGCGTCGGGCTGGGGTTTCGTCTCCGCCGACGATCCCAGTGGCGTCCTGCGGCGCGTACCGCTGGTTGCGAACGTGAACGGCACGCTGGCGCCTGCGCTGGCGGTCGAGATGTGGCGGGTTGCGCTGCACGCGCAGGTGCTGCGGCTCGCCACCGGCCACGGAGAGGTGAAAGGCGTCGCCGTGGGCGAACGGTACTTCCCCACCGAGGCCGATGGCCGGGCGCGAATCTGGTTTTCGCACCACGCGCCGGGACGGTTCGTCTCGGCGATCGACGTGCTCGAAGGACGCGTCGATCCGGCGCGTTTCACCCGGAAGTTCGTGCTGATCGGCGTCACCGCAGCGGCACTGGGCGATTACCTGTGGACTCCCGTCGGCGACAAGATGGCCGGCAGCGAAATCCACGCCCAGCTGCTGGAGAACATGTACGACCGCACGCAGCTCCTGCGCCCGTCGTGGGCGCCGCAGGCCGAGGCGGCGGCGTTCCTGCTGCTGGGCGCACTGCTCGTCTGGGCGGTACCGCGCTGGCCGATGCGCTACACCTCGCTGCTCGCGCTCGCCTGCGTCGTCGTCGCGCTCGCCGCGGCGTTCGGGGCCTTCAAGGGCGAACGGCTGCTGTTCGATGCGGCCACCCCGGTCGCCGCGCTGATTCTGCTGTCGGGAGTGCTGCTCGCGCTGACGCTGGCCGATGCGACGCGTAACCGCAAGGCGCTCGAGCAGGTGTTGCAGCGCCAGCGCGAGGACGCTGCGCGCGTGGCAGGCGAGCTGCAGGCAGCGCAGCGGATCCAGAAGGAGATGCTGCCGCATGCGGAGCTCGTTCGAGATCCGCGCATCGAGCTCGCGGCGTCGATGGACCCGGCGCAGGAAGTGGGCGGGGATCTCTACGATTTCTACGTTCTCGACGGCAGGCGCTTCTTCTTCATGCTGGGCGACGTGGCGGGAAAGGGATTGTCGGCAGCGATCTTCATGGCAGTGAGCAAGGCGCTGTACAAGAGCGCCGCGCTGCGCGCGGTCGACGTCGACGTCGGTGCGCTGATGACCGCCGCCAATCTCGAGGTCGCGCGCGACAATCCGTCGGCGTTTTTCGTCACCGTGTTCGCGGCAGTCCTCGATCTCGACACCGGCGATCTCGATTACTGCAACGCCGGCCACGAGAACCCATGGCTGGTCCGGCCGACGGCGGGTGCGTTGGAGCGCCTGGTGGACGGAGGCGGCCCGCCGCTGTGCGCGGTCGAAGGCTACCAATACCATAGCGCGCAGCGGAGCCTCGAACCCGGCGAGGTCCTGTGCATCGTCAGCGATGGCGTCACCGAGGCGCGCGATGTCGCCGGCGCGCTTTACGGCGCCGATCGCGCGGCGCAGGTGCTCGCAGGTACCGCGTCGGCGCAAGCCGCCGTCGAGCGGCTAGTGGCCGACGTCACTGCGTTCGCCCGCGGCGCGGCGCCGGCGGACGACATCACGGTGCTCGCGTTGAGCTGGCGCGGGGTGGCTACCGGACGATGACCTCGACCCGGCGGTTGCGCGCCTCGGACACGCCTTCGCCGGTGGCCACGAGCGGGTCGCGCTTGCCGCGGCCCTCGGCGACGATGTCCATGGCCGGAATGCCGCGCGCGACAAGCGCGTCGCGCACGGCGTCGGCGCGCTGCAGCGACAGCTTGTCGTTGTAGGCATCGGTGCCGACGCTGTCGGTGTGCCCGATGACGACGATATCGGGCACGGAATGCCGGGCGATGTCGGGAAATACGCTTTCGAAGACTCGCTTCGACGCGTCGGTAAGCTCGTTGCTGCCTTCGACAAAATAGAGCGTGAACGTCTGCGGGCGAGCCGGCTGCGCGGCAAGCGCATTGCCGAATCTCGCCTCGACGTCTTTCGCACTGGATTCGAAGCTGCGCGGACCCTGTGTCGTCGTCTCGGCCGCCGCGTAGGGCTTGTCGAGCACGACCTCGCGCTCGCCCTGCTTCACGGCGAGCACCGATGCGTGGCCATCGGGGGACGGCAGCAGCACCACCTCGCCGGTCGGGGTCGCGCAGCCCGCGACGAGGACCACCGCAAGGGTCGTGGCCGCGACCGCGATGCCATTGCGCCTCATCGCGTTCACCCTCGGTACGTTGCGCGAGCGACGCCCATCGGTGCCGCCCACCGGCTCAGCGCGCCGCTGCACCGGCGCCCGTGCCGGCGCTCACGACGAATTCGGTGCCACGCACCGCGAGGACTGCCGATGGTGTGCGCACCGTCATCGATCCCGGCGACTGCTTGGCGAGCCGCCCGGAGACGACCGCCAACGTGCCCCTGGACAACGAGGCGTCGAACTCGCCCCGGTTGGTCGTGGTGTCGAAAGCGTACCGGTCGAGCGCCAGCACGCTGTTCGGCCCCGCCGACAGCAGCGAGTTGTCGCTCATCGTGATGCCCACCGACCCGTCGACGCCGGTCTTGACGACGTCGCCCTGCTGCAGGCGCGCACCGAGGCTTCCCGGGATCGCCTGGCGGTCGCGGTCGATCGTCACCGATCCCTTGGCTAGCTTGATCTGGCCGATGTCGGCGGCAAGGGCCGGCGGCGCGAGGCCCACGGCGAGCGCCATGGCGAGCATCCATCGAATCATCGGCACCTCCCGTGCCGCCCCCGCGCTGCGGGGGACGCCAAGTTGTGCCCCCGCTCCCTTCGACGTGCTTCGCGGAGGCTGTGCACGCGCAAGCGTGCGTGCAGAAATCCTGCCTGAAACAGCCGCGCTTGTCCAAGGGTCGCGCAGGGCATCGATCTGCTCCATTGCGGGCCATGGGTTCATTCGCCGGACGCCTCCGCACGCCGCGCGCCCAGGCGTGCTCCGTAGACGTTGACCGCAAGGCCGGCGAGCACGAGACCGGCCCCCGCAAGCTGCAGCGGCGCGAGCGATTCTCCGAGGAGCACGGCCCCGCTCGCGAGCCCGGACACCGGGACCAGCAGCGCGAAGGGCGCGACCAGCCCGGTCGGATAGCGATGGAGCATGCGTGCCCAGGATCCGAAGCCGAAGATCGTCGCAAGGTAGGCGAGGAATACCGCACAGCTCCAGGTGAGCAGGCTCGCCGAAGCGATCGCGTGCCATGCGGCCGGTCCGCCTTCCAGAGCGTAGGACGCGGCCATCAGCGGCAGCGGTGGCGCGAGGCTCGACCACACGACGAGATCGAGCATGTCCGCGTGGTATCGCCGGGCGGCGTGCTTGGCGATGACGTTGCCTATCGCCCAGGCCACCGCCGCAACGATCACGAGCGCGAGTCCGACCTGCGACGAATCGGCACCGAGCGCGATGTGGTGCAGGCCGAGCAGCGCCACGCCGATGCCCGCGACGATCGCCCCGACGACGTTCTCGGTGTGCAGGCGATCGCCGAGGAACGCGATCCCGAGGCCGATGGTGAAGAATGCCTGGAGCTGGATCACCAGTGACGACAGTCCCGCCGGCATGCCGAGCTTGATGCCGAGAAACAGCAGGCCGAACTGAAAGACGCCGATCGCCAGCCCGTAGGCGATGACGAGCCCCGCGGGCATGCGCGGTGGCGGCACGAAGAAGACCAGCGGCACCGCGGCGAGGAAGAAGCGCAGCGCGGCAAACGCGAACGGGGGAATCTCCTCCAGTCCGACCTTGATCGGGACGAACGAGAATCCCCAAAGCGCGACGACAGCGAGGACTAGCGCGAGATCGCGTGGAGCGAGACGAGGCGCAACCACAGCCGAGTCTAGCATCGGCGGCCATGCGCGCCCGGCAGTCGGCCGGTGGAATGACTTCGCCCGCGGTCGCCTGCCGGGCGCGCGTGATCCTGCCAGGAGTCGGTTGAAGATTGACGTTTACGTAAACGTCATGTACGGTGGAGTCGCGGCCGTGCGCGAGCATCCGCGTGCGGTCTGCCGCGCCCGGCGGCCCCAAGCCGAACGCGCCGCGCGGGCCGGGCCCGGGTTTCGGCAAGCTTTCCGACGTCCCGCGGCGGGCCGATACTGGATGTGCTCCGCGACGGTCGCCCACGGGCGCGTCCGGCTTCCGCGAGGTTCGCGATGAACGACTCGACGCGCCAGGCACGGGTCTATAAGCCGCACCACAAGCTGCGCTTCGTGACGGCCGCCAGCCTGTTCGACGGTCACGACGCATCGATCAACATCATGCGCCGCATCCTGCAGGC
>DASYXO010000331.1:0-12022 GCA_035934825.1 Casimicrobiaceae bacterium | reverse complement strand
GGTGCGTGCCATCGTCGAGAACCAGCACCGGCAGCTTTCCGAGCGGATTCCACTCGTGCACCGGATTGCCGGGATCCATCGGCGAAATGTTGACCAATTGGTACTCGATCTTCTTTTCGGCAAGTGCGATGCGCACCTTGCGAGCGAAGGGACTGGTCGGGGAGGAGATCAGTTTCAGCACGAGAATGGGCGCGTCCGAGGCGCGTTCTGGAAGCGCGAAAATTATAGCATCGCGTCGTCGCGTCTCCCGGCCGCGAAGGGCACCCGCGCGTGTCGCGGGCACCTCGTCCGACAGGAATGTCGCCTAGGTCCTGCATGTTAAACTGATCGGGCAGACGACGATGGACGCAACCGAAAACGCACGCCTGACCGCGCTCTCGCCGCTCGACGGCCGCTATGCATCCAAAGTCGACGCGCTGCGCGAGCAGTTTTCCGAATTCGCGCTGATCCGGCAGCGGATTCGCGTCGAGCTCGCGTGGCTGCTGGCACTTGCCGACGAGCCCGCGATCCCCGAGGTCGCGCCGTTTTCGGCGGACGCCAAGGCACGCATGGCGGAGGTCGGGGCCTCGTTCTCGCAGGAGGACGCGGCGCGGGTCAAGGCCATCGAGCGCAAGACCAACCACGACGTCAAGGCGGTCGAGTATTGGATGAAGGAGCGGTTCGCCGGCGTTCCCGAAGTTGCCGGCGTCGCCGAGTTCATACATTTCGCCTGCACCTCGGAGGACATCAACAACCTGTCCTACGGGCTCGCGCTGCGCGACGCGCGCCGAAATGTGCTGGTGCCGATGCTCGAGGCGGTCGCCGGCGACCTGCGCGGACTGGCACGCGCG
The DNA here is from genome assembly GCA_035934825.1 of Casimicrobiaceae bacterium. Taxonomy (GTDB): domain Bacteria; phylum Pseudomonadota; class Gammaproteobacteria; order Burkholderiales; family Casimicrobiaceae; genus VBCG01. The sequence goes on along the minus strand of DASYXO010000331.1, from coordinate 11,192 downwards.
CATGCCGGCCTGTCGATGCTCGCCCGCACCCACGGCCAAGCAGCCACGCCGACGACGCTCGGCAAGGAGATCGCCAATGTCCATGCGCGGCTCGAGCGCCAGATCGCCGGGCTGGCGAAAGTGCCGATCAAGGCCAAGATGAACGGCGCCGTCGGCAACTACAACGCGCATGCGATCGCGTACCCCGAGGTGGACTGGGAACGATTGGCCGCGAGGACCGTCACCGGCCTCGGCCTCGAATTCAATCCCTACACGACGCAAATCGAGCCGCACGATTGGATCGCTGAATACTGCGACGCAGTCGCGCGGGCGAACACGGTGCTGATCGACCTCGACCGGGACATCTGGGGCTATGTGTCGCTCGGGTATTTCCGCCAGCGGATGCACGAGGGCGAGGTCGGCTCGTCGACGATGCCCCACAAGGTCAATCCGATCGACTTCGAGAATTCCGAAGGCAACCTGGGACTCGCCAACGCGTTGCTGCGCCATCTCGCGGAGAAGCTGCCGGTGTCGCGGTGGCAGCGCGACCTCACCGACTCGACCGTGCTGCGCAACCTGGGAGTCGCTCTCGGCCACGCCCTGCTGGGCTGGGCGTCGCTGCGACAGGGGCTCGCCAGGCTGGAGGCCGATCCGGTGCGCATTGGCGCCGACCTCGATGCGAACTGGGAGGTGCTCGCCGAGGCGATTCAGACGGTGATGCGCCGCCATGGCCTGCCGGAGCCTTACGAGCAGCTCAAGTCGCTGACACGCGGCAAGACGGGAATGACGGCCGAGTCGTTGCGCGCGTTCATCGCCGGCCTCGCGTTGCCCGACGCCGCCAGGGCGCGATTGCTCGCGCTGTCGCCCTCGACCTACACCGGACTCGCCGAAGCGCTCGCGAAGCGCCTCTGAGGCGCGCACGTGCCACTCCGTGGTGAACGCGCCCATCTTGCCGCGCCGCCCGCTTCACCACGACTGCGACAATGCGGTCTCGGGTTGCGAACCCGCGCAACGTCGGGCTGCTTGCTCTGCAAGCAGTGGCCGCGTGCTCCGCAATAATTGACCGCGTCCGATCCGTTGCTGCCCGTCACGCACTGAGAGAGCGGCAGATTGCGGGGGGATTCCGCTAGATCGCCGGGTCGACCTCAGTCGACCGGCTCAACGATGCCGAAATTGAATCGATGAAGGCCCGCACGCGCGTAGACATCTGATGCCGCTGTGGGTACACGGCGTAGATGTCAGCGTCCGGAGTGTGGTATTGCGGCAGCACCTGAACCAGACTGCCACTGCGCACGTAGCCCGCTGCATCCCACTCCGCACGCATCAGGATTCCTTGGCCGTCCAGCGCCCAGTTCATCGCGACTGCGCCGTCGTTGGTGGAAAGATTGCCGCGGATTTTCACGGCCTCGGGAGGCTGGCGCCCCGACCGATCAAGGGTCAGCCGCCAGACGCCATATGCCTCGTCGCCCTGCCGGATGGCGATGCAGTTGTGGCGGGCGAGATCGCTCGGCGACTTCGGGATTCCGTGACGAGTCAGATACGACGGTGCTGCACAAAGGATCCGTCGATTGGGTGCCATTCGACGCGCGATCACTCGCGCCTCCTGCGGCTCGCCAAAGCGGATACAGACATCGAAAGCGTCCTCGGGCAGTGGAGGGGGAGTGACGGAGAGCTGCAGCTGAACCTCGACTTGCGGAAACCTGCGTACGAAGCGCGAAATCGCCGGTGCAACGTGAGTGCGCCCGAATCCGAGCGTCGCATTCACTCGCAGCAGTCCCTTTGGCGTGATCCTCGCGTTGCCGAGTAGCTGCGCGAGGTCATCGATGTCGGCGAGAATGCGGCGCGCATGCGTGAGGTAGAGCTCACCCTCCGGCGTCAGGCTCATGCGCCGCGTGGTCCGGTTGACCAAGGGGCTGCCAATGCGCGCTTCCATCTGCGACAAGTGCTTGCTCACTGCGGGGGTGGTAACCCCCAGCTCGCGCGCGGCTGCGCTCAAGCTTCCGCAAGCGGCCAGCGTAGAGAAGAACCGCAGGTCGAGGGGGTGAACGACGGTTTCCATGGCCGCTCCATTGTTAAATGCAGGTAAACAATGGATTGACTCTACGGCCGATCGGGAACTGCGTCCAGCTCATACCGTGGAGGTGCGCCATCACACCGCACTCAGGAGGAGTACCCGATGAAGGTCTATCGCATCGCCGCCATCCCTGGTGATGGAATCGGCAAGGAAGTCGTTCCCGCCGGGCAGAAGGTCCTCGCAGCCCTCGCCGCTACCGACAAGTCGCTGGGCTTTGAATTCGAGCAATTCGATTGGGGCGGCGATTACTACCGCAAGCACGGCGTGATGATGCCGGATAATGGCCTCGACGCCCTCCGCAACAAGGACGCTATCCTGTTCGGGTCCGCCGGCGACCCCAACATCCCGGATCACGTCACGCTGTGGGGTCTGCGGCTCAGGATCTGCCAGGGATTCGATCAGTACGCCAACGTCCGCCCGACCCGGCTCCTGCCGGGCATCGACAGCCCATTGAGGCATTGCCGGGCGGAGGACCTCGACTGGGTCATCGTTCGCGAGAATTCCGAAGGCGAATACAGCGGTATCGGCGGTCGGGTCCATCAAGGGCATCCCATCGAAGCCGCGACGGACGTCTCGATTCTGACGCGTGTTGGTGTCGAACGCATTCTCCGCTACGCCTTCCGGCTCGCCCGGTCGCGTCCACGCAAGCTGCTCACCGTCGTCACCAAGAGCAACGCGCAGCGACATGCGATGGTCATGTGGGATCAGATCGCGAATGAGATCGCCAAGGAATTCCCCGACGTGAAATGGGACAAGGAGCTCGTGGACGCGGCGACGGCGCGGATGGTAAACCGGCCGGCGTCGCTCGACACCATCGTCGCCACCAACCTGCACGCCGACATACTGAGCGATCTTGCGGCGGCGCTGGCCGGAAGCTTGGGTATCGCCCCAACCGGCAACATCGACCCCGAGCGCCGCTATCCGTCGATGTTCGAGCCGATTCACGGATCGGCGTTCGACATCATGGGCAAAGGATTGGCCAATCCAGTGGGCACATTCTGGTCGATTGTGATGCTGCTCGAACATCTCGGCGAGACGCAAGCTGCCGGTCGAGTCATGACGGCCCTGGAGCACGTCACCGCCAACACGGCGTTGCACACGCGCGACCTGGGCGGCGATGCCACCACGGCTCAGGTGACCGTGGCCGTGTGCGTGCAGGTTGCGAGCAGCGCGAAGGCGCGGCATGCTGCCTGAGCGATTCGATCCCGGACCGCGCGGGTGGCGCCAACCCGCGTCCGCTTCTTAAAGGCGATCATTCCCGGGTACCGTCGAGGACTCTACTTTCAGGTCCGCGGAACGATGTACAGTCGTGGCCGAAGCCCGGCGTGACGTCGACGCCTTGCCCTAGGACTTCGCCGTCGCGAAGCCAGCGAACCCTCGCCGTCGCGCGGAGCGAGTGGGCAAGCGCGGGACACGGCGACGCAGATCCGTCGGGGCAGATTGGGACGCATGGCGCGCAACGGCTGCCATGGACACCTCCCAGTTGCGGGAAAGTGGTGCCCCCCGGCTTTAAAACGTGGTGCGTCCCGGTTTTAAAACGTGGTGCGTCCCGGTTTTCTGTGGCGCTCGCGGAAGAACGTGGTCACCGCCGGAATCAGCGAAACGATGACGATCATGATCACGATCAGCGACAGGTTGCTCTTGACCCACGCGATGTTGCCGAACAGGTAGCCCGCATAGAGCAGCAGCCCGATCCAGAGGCAGCCGCCGATCACGTTGTAGGGCAGGAACCGGCGATACGGCATCCCGGCCACGCCGGCGAGAAACGGCGCGAAGGTCCGGATGATCGGCACGAAGCGGCCGATGATGATCGTGACCCCGCCGTAGCGGTCGTAGAAGCCCTGCGTGCGCAGCAGGTACGCGCGCTTGAACCAGCGCGACTCCGGCTCGTGGAACACCCTCGGTCCGATGTAATGACCGACGCCGTAGTTGACCGAATCGCCGATGATTGCAGCGAGCGACAGGACGAGCGCGAGCACATGGACATCGAGGCCCGCGACTGCCACCACCGTTCCGGCGATGAACAGGATCGAGTCGCCGGGCAGGAACGGGAAGACGACGAGCCCCGTCTCGGCGAAGATCACGAGAAACAGGATCGCGTAGAGCCAGTGACCGTAGCTGCCCGCGAGGCTCGCGAGAGTCTGGTCGAGCGAGAGCAGCGAGTAGGCGATCGTCGTCAGCATCGCGGCCTCAGGTCGCCCACAGCGCGGCCTGCCTGCGCACGACATCGGTCAGCGTGCCGGTGCTCGCGAATTGACTGCGCAGCCACGCTGCATCGTTGCCCTGCGATACGGTCGCGTGCAGTGAAGTCAGCGCGTCCTGCGATCCGAGCGTCGCGGCGTGCGGCGCGATCCGGTCGAGGGTTTCGCGAAGATCATCGGCGAGCGGACGCGAGCTGCCGTTGACCGGGTCCACCAGCGTACCGGCAAAGCCGTGGCGGCAGGCGTGGAACCGATTGTAGCTATGGACCAGGTAGACGTCCGGCGAGGTTTCCGGCCGCAGCTCCCACAGCCAGCTCGCGAGCGCCTGGGCGAACCCCGCGATCTGGGCGGCACGGTCGACAGTGAGCGGCGTGTCGCAGACGCGGATCTCGACGGTGCCGTATTCGGGCTTGGGCCGGATGTCCCAGTAGAAATCCTTCATGCTGGCCACGATGCCGAGGTCGAACATCCGGTCGTAATAGCGGTTGAACTCGGCCCAGTTGCGCACGTAGGGCATCGTGCCCGACAGCGGGAATGCATTCACCACCGACAGCCGCGAAGAGTCGAAAGCCGTATCGACGCCCTGGTAGAAGGGGCTCGACGCGGCCATTGCGATGAAATGCGGTACGTAGCGAACCAGCGCGAGGCTCAGGTAGATCGCGTCGTCGGCATTCGGGCAGCCGATGTGGACATGCTGCCCGAACACGGTGAACTGCTTGGCGAGGAAGCCGTATTTCTCCGACACCGACAGGAAGCGCTCGGTCGGGTAGATCTTGCGGTCGCTCCAAGTCTGAAACGGATGCGTTCCACCGCCGGCGATCGCAACATTCATCTTGCGCGCATGGCCCGCCAGCACGTTGCGCGTCGCCCGGAGCTCGGCCAGGAGCTCTGGATAGCGCCGGTGCACCGACGTGTTGATCTCGACCATGCTCTGCGTGATTTCGGGCTTCAGCTCGCCCTGCGGAGCATCGCGAGTCGCGCGCCGCAGGAGGTCGTCGGCGTCAGGTGCCAGATTGAAATCGCGGGTGTTCACGAGCTGCAGCTCGAGCTCGACGCCGAAGGTCAGCGCGTCGGAGGAGGTGAAATCGAGGGCCGGCATCGCGGTTCGCGCTAATCGCGGGCGGCGGGCTCGCCCTCGCCCGCGCGGATCAGCGCGAAGCGCGTCGCGATCGGTCCGAGCAGGTAGAGGATCGCGATGCCGGAGACGACGATCGCCGAAAGCCGCGCGCCGAAATCCGGCGCGATGTCGTAGATCGGCTGCGCGATGCCGATCGCGAGCCCTGTCATCGGTGTGAGCGCAAGCCCGAGCGTGGCTGCCTGCCGTGCCGAAATATGCGCCGGCCACGCGAGCGCGAGCAGTGCGAGGGCCTTGCCGAGACCGCGCGCGACGACGAAGGCGAGGCCGATCCAGGCGATCGGCCCGAATTGATGGGGGTGCAGCGTCGCGCCGGTCAGCACGAACAGGACGACGAAGAACAGCTGCGCGGCGCGCCCGAAGTCGACATCGACCAGCCGGTGCTCATGATCGAGGTTGCGCGCACATGCGCCGAGCACCAGCAGCGCGAGCAGCACCGAGAGGCGGGAGACCTCGGCCAAGCCGACGGTGACGATGATCATGCCGACAGTCAGGATGAACTGCGGAGCGGGCGACTTGCCGATCAGGCGGGCGAACAGCGTGACCACGCGAAACGCGGCGTAGCCCAGCAGGAACGACCCGGCGATGATCCACAGCGATCGCGCGACGGGATTCCACGATGCGCCGGTAGCGCGCGCCTCGATGAACGGCAGGAGAACGGTGATGCCCAGCGTCGCGACGACGTTGTTGAGTGCAACGTGCCATAGCATCCGTCGCGTGACGGGGCCATCGGCCTTGAGCTCGTTGGTGACCAGCAGCACGACCGCCGGCGCGGTCGCGATGCCGATCGTGGCGGCGACGGCCGCCTCGAGCGCGTCGATGCCGCCGACGACGTGCATCAGCGCGAACATCGCCGCGAACGACACCAGGCTTTCCGCGATACCCATCGGCAGCAGCCACCGATCGTGGCTTGCCCATTTGAGATCGAGCCGGCGCCCGAGGTCGAAGACGATCAGCCCGAGCGAAAATTCGGCAATGACGCGCGACCGGGCGAGCACGCCGGCATCGAGCCAGCCGAGGCCCCCGGGCCCAAGCAGGAATCCGGTCGCGATGTAACCGGTGATCGCGGGCAGCACGCGCGTGGTCGCGGCGAGCCGGCCGCCGAGCAGACCCGCGAGCAGAAGCAACCCGAATACCAGGAAGCCGTTGGCGGCGGGCGGCCAGTGCGGAAGGAAATCGGGCAGCGTCATCGCATCCACCGCAGGCTTGCGGAGCTTGCGCCGCCCGCTCCTGAATCGCCGTGAGCGTGAAAGCCGCGGCGAGGGCGATTACGGCAGGATCTTGTCACCGGCCATGCCGCGGCTCCTGTCGGGCCTGACCAGGTCCTCGCGGGAGACGCCGAGCCACATGACGAGCGACGCCATGACCAGCGCCGACGAATAGATGCCGAAGCAGATGCCGATCGCGAGCGCGAGCGAGAAATAATGCAGCGATTCGCCGCCGAAGAAAAAGATCGACAGCACCATCAGCAGCGTACAGCCGTGGGTGATGATGGTACGCGACAGCGTGCTGGTGATCGCGCTGTCGATGACGTGGGTGACCGAGGCCTTGCGCATCTTGCGGAAGTTCTCGCGGATCCGGTCGGCGATGACGACCGACTCGTTGACCGAGTAGCCGAGGACGGCGAGCACTGCGGCCAGCACCGGCAGCGAGAATTCCCAGTGGAAGAACGCGAAGAATCCCAGGATGATCACGACGTCGTGCAGGTTGGCCACGATCGCAGCGACGGCGAAGCGCCATTCGAAGCGCAACGCGAGATAGATGACGATCCCGAACGACACCAGCAGCAGTGCGAGCGCGCCGTTCTGGTAGAGCTCCTTGCCGACCTGCGGTCCGACGAATTCCACGCGCCGCTGCGTCGCCGCGGGGTCGTCCGCCTTGAGGGCTTTCATCACGCGGTCGGAAAGCTGGGCACTGGACACGCCCTGTTGCAGCGGGAGCCGGATCAGCGCGGTATCGGATGCGCCGAAGCTCTGTGCCGAGGCCTCGCTGCCGAGCCCGAGCTTGTCGAGCGCCGTCCGGAGGCGGCCGAAATCGACCGCGTGCCCGTAGTTCACCTCGATCACGGTGCCGCCGCGGAAGTCGACGCCGAGGTTCAGTCCCTTGACGCTGAGGAACACGATCGCGGCGATGAAGGTGAGCAACGATACGACGTTGAACACCAGCGCGTGCCGCATGAAGGGGATGTCGCGCGAAATGCGGAAGAATTCCATGGTCGCGTTCCGGATGCCTCAGGGACGGGGGACTTCGATCATGACTTGGCGGGCGCCGTCGCCTTGGAGGTCGGTTGCCAGACCTGGCCGATCGATATGCGCTCGAGCTTGCGGCGTCCGCCGTAGATCAGCGCGACGATTCCGCGCGAGATGAATACCGCCGAGAACATCGACGTGAGGATGCCGAGGACGTGGACGACGGCGAAGCCTTTCACCGGTCCGGTGCCGAACGCGAACAGCGCGATGCCGGCGATCATCGTCGTGACGTTCGAGTCCAGGATCGTCCCCCACGCCCGCTCGTAGCCGGCCTGGATCGCCGCGTGTGGCGTCGAGCCCCAGCGCAACTCCTCGCGGATGCGCTCGTTGATCAGCACGTTGGCGTCGATCGCCATGCCGAGCGTAAGCGCGATCGCCGCCATGCCCGGCAGCGTCAGTGTCGCCTGCAGCATCGAGAGGATCGCGATCAGGAGCATCAGGTTGATCACCAGTGCGATCGTCGAGATCACGCCCATCAGCATGTAATACGCGCAAATGAATGCGGCCAGAACGACGAAGCCGTACTTGACCGAGTCGAAGCCCTTGGTGATGTTCTCCTTGCCCAGCGACGGCCCGACCGTGCGCTCCTCGATGATTTCCATCGGTGCCGCCAGGGCACCTGCGCGCATCAGCAGTGCGATGTCGTTCGCTTCGCGCGACGACATGCGACCACTGATCTGCACCCGGCCGCCGCCGATTTCCTCGCGAATGACCGGTGCCGTGATGACCTCGGACTTGCCTTTCTCGATCAGCAGGATGGCCATCCGCTTGCCGACGTTGTCGCGCGTGACTTCCTTGAAGATCCGCGCGCCGGTGGGATCGAGGTTCACGTGGACCGCAGGTTCGCCGCTCTGCGGATCGAATCCCGACTGGGCGTCGCTGATGCGATCGCCCGTCAGCACGACCTGCTTCTGCACGAGAATCGGCTGACCGTTGCGGTCGGTCAGGAGGTCGCTGCCGAAGGGCACCGAGCCCCCGACCGCCGCTTCGAGCGCGCCGGGGTCCTCGTTGACCATCCGGATCTCGAGCGTCGCAGTGCGGCCGAGGATGTCCTTGGCGCGTGCCGTGTCCTGGACGCCGGGTAGCTGCACGACGACCCGGTCGGTGCCGGCCTGCTGGATGATCGGCTCGGCGACGCCGAGCTCGTTGACGCGATTGCGCAGGATCGTGATGTTCTGCTGGACCGCGCTTTCCTGGATGCGCGTTTGCGCCGGTGGCGAAAGCCCCGCAACGAGCCGCAGGTCACCGCCCGCGGCGTCCTGCTCGCGTACCTGGAGGTCGGGAAACGCCTTCTCGATCTCGAAGCGAGCCTTGCTGCGCTCGGTGCTGTCCTTGAAGCGGAGCACGACGCTCGAGCCTTCGCGACCGACTCCCGAGTAGATGACCTTCTTCTCCCGCATCAGCGAGCGGATGTCGGTTGTGTAGCGGTCGGCGGCCTTGTCTAGCGCCGCCTTCATGTCGACCTGCAGCAGGAAATGCACGCCGCCCCGCAGGTCGAGGCCGAGATACATCGGCAGCGCGCCAATCGAGGCGAGCCAGTGCGGGGACGAGGACAGCAGGTTGAGCGCGACGATGTAGTTGTCGCCGAGCTTGGACTGCAGCAGGTCCTTGGCGCGGAGCTGGGTGTCATAGTCGTTGAAGCGCACCTTGATGCCCACCGAGTCGAGCTCGGTGCCGCGGTACGCAATGTTCGCAGACTTCAGCGTGTCCTCGATCGTGCCGAGCAGCGCGTTGTCGATCTTGACCGCCGACTTGGACGACGATATCTGGACCGCCGGCACCTCGGGGAAGAAGTTGGGCAGCGTGTAGAGCATGCCCACGACCAGCGCCACGGCGATGACGATGTACTTCCAGAGCGGATACCGGTTCATGGACAGGAAGAGGCTGGGAGCGGGGGGGGGCGGGCGGGGCGCGACCGTCACCCGTCGTCCTAGAGCCCCTTGAGCGTGCCTTTGGGGAGCAGCTGCGAGATCGCCGAACGCTGCACGACGATCTGCGTATTGGGGGCGATCTCGATCGTCGCGTACTGCTCGTCGAGCTTGACGATGCGGCCCAGGATGCCGCCCGCGGTGGCGACTTCGTTGCCCTTCTCGAGGGCGTCGAGCATTGCCCGCGCTTCCTTCTGCTTCTTCTGCTGTGGGCGGATCAGCAGGAAATAGAAGACGACGAAGATCGCGACCATCGGGAGGAAGGTCAGCAGGGTGTTTTCCTGGCTTGCGGCGCCTGCCGCCTGTGCATACGCGGGGGTGATCAGCACGTCGGGGTCTCCGGTGGCAATGTCGGGGATTGTTGCGGTCGCGCGAGGCTTCGATGGGGAGCCCTGCGAGCGCGACCAGCCCCCGGGAGGGGCAGTCAATTCAACTTATCAGTCTAGCATGCGTTGCCGCCCCGCCGCGAATTCCGCCGCATAGGCATCGAGCCGACCCGCGGCGATCGCCTCGCGGAGCTCGGCCATCAGCGTCAGGTAGTAATGGAGGTTGTGGATCGTCGCGAGCCGGGCGCCGAGGATCTCGTTGATCCGGTGCAGGTGGTGCAGATAGCTGCGCGTGAAGTTGCGGCAGGTATAGCAGCTGCAGCCAGCGTCGAGCGGAGCGGTGTCGGCTTTGTGGCGAGCATTCCGGATCCGGATGTCGCCGTGGCGCGTGAACAACCATCCGTTGCGCGCGTTGCGCGTCGGGAGGACGCAGTCGAACATGTCGATGCCCGCCGAGACGCCGGCGACCAGGTCCTCGGGCGTCCCCACGCCCATCAGGTAGCGCGGACGCTCCGACGGCAGCCGCGCCGCCGTGTGCGACAGGACGCCGAGCATGTGTTCCTTGGGTTCGCCGACCGACAGGCCGCCGATCGCATACCCGTCGAAGCCGATTGCCTGCAGACCCTCGAGCGAGCGTTCGCGAAGGTCCTCGTGCATGCCGCCCTGAACGATGCCGAACAAGGCGTTCGGGTTGCCTGCGTGCGCGGCTTTCGACCGTGCAGCCCAGCGCAGCGACAGCTCCATCGACTGCGCTGCCTCCGCGTGGGTCGCCGGGTAGGCAGTGCACTCGTCGAACACCATGACGATGTCGGAGTCGAGCGCGCGCTGGATCTGCATCGATTTCTCGGGCGTCAGCAGCAGTCGATCGCCGTCGACCGGCGAGGCGAACGCGACACCTTCCTCGCGTACCTTGCGCAGTGCCCCCAGGCTCCACACCTGGAAGCCTCCCGAGTCGGTGAGCAGGGGTCCTCGCCAACCCATGAAGCGATGCAGGCCCCCGTGGGCGGCAATGACTTCCGGGCCGGGTCGCAGCCACAGGTGAAACGTGTTGCCGAGGATGATCTGCGCGCCGAGGGCGTCGAGCTCCGCCGGCGACATCGCCTTCACGGTGCCGTAGGTCCCGACCGGCATGAAGATCGGCGTCTCGACGCTGCCGTGCGCCAGCGCCAGGCGGCCCCGTCGTGCGCGGCCCGAGGTACCGAGCACCGTGAAGTGGGTCGACATGCGGGAGGCGCCGCGCGAGCTACGCCAGGCGGACGGACCCGGATTGGCGCGATCCGAGCGGCGAACCGATAGGGCC
>DASYXO010000325.1:0-3598 GCA_035934825.1 Casimicrobiaceae bacterium | reverse complement strand
TGTGCCGGCCGCGCCCCAGGGTCCGCCGCCCAGCAGGATCAGGCCGTCGACGACGGCTTCCAAAGGGGGCAGCGATCCCTTGGACGTGAACGGCCGGTGGTAGCGGAAGCGGACGCCACGCCCTTCGAGGTGGTCCTCGATCAGGCCCAGGTATTCCGCGGACGTGTGCTGGACGACATGGATCAGCTTCATCGCTGGCCTGCGGCAATCGCCGCCTCGATCGCGTCGGCGAAATCATCGGGCGCGACGCTCAGCAGCCCCCCCTGCGCGCGCTCGAAGAACCGCATCACCGCGGCGCGCACGCCCGTCGTGTCGACGCCCCGCAGCGCGGACTCGAGGTCGAATACGCTGCGCGGGGGCGTCACGAAGAAATCGCCGGTGATCAGGACCTCGCGCAGCCGGGCGAGCCGCGGACCTTCGAGCCGCACCCAGGCCGTGATCGTGCCGCCGGCACCGGTATGGCTCGCCGAGCGGACACCGGCCGACGCCGAAGGATCGTCGATCGAGGCGACGAACGCGTCGGTGCCGATCTCCTCCGCGTAGTGCATCGACGCCAGCGCTTCCTCGCGCGCGCTGATGTCGCCTGGGGCCGGCGCGATGCCGAGGCGCTCGGCGAAGCCTTCGAGCAGCGCCGCCTTGATCGTCGCGATGGGGGGGGCATCGCCCAGCAGCTCGTGCAGCGTCACGACCCGCTGTGCGGCGGAATCGAGCGCACGCTTGGCGAGCTTCGCCTCGGGAACGTTCAGCGCGGCGAACATGCGGGCGGGGTCCATGTCGACCAGCACCGTGCCCTGGTAGAACAGGGTGTCGCCGTCGAAGAACCCGCCGGTGCCCGAGACCTTGCGGCCGCCGACCTCGATGTCGTTGCGCGGCCGGTACCGCGCGTCGATGCCCAACCTGCGCAGCCCGGCGGCCGCCGCCTCGCAGATCTCCCGCGCAAGATCGCCCAGCGAGGCGATCGCCAGCGTCCCCCGGCCGAGCACCAGCGACCAGCCGAGCTGGCCCTCGTCGAAATAGATCGCGCCACCGCCGGTGATCCGCCTCGCGATCCCGATGCCATGGGCGCGGCAGTACGCGACCCGGACCTCGCGCGACAGCGCCTGGTGGCGGCCGACCAGCGCGGTGGGCGGAAAGCGCAGGAAGCGGATCGAATCGGGAATCTCGCCTGCCTTGTGCGCATCGATCATCGCCTGGTCGAACGCGACCTGCGCCCGCCCCGGGCGCAGCCCGGTGTCGATGACCCGGAATGGCCGGGGCGCCGCCGGCACGATGTCAGTCCGACGCTCCGCTCGCTGCGCGCGCGGACTTCGTCGGCACGATTCGCAGCTGCCGGCGGATCTTGCGGAGGTCGCTGCGGTTGGGAGCGAACGGATAGCTCGCGATGTCCGACGGCGGCGAATCGCCATAGGGCCGGTCGCAGGCGGAGACATCCTCGGCGACCTTGCCCGGGCAGCCCGAGGTGCGGAATGCCACACCCTGGTCGATGACGTCGTCGAGCTCGCCGCCCGGGATGCCGTAATCGATCACCCGGCCTTCGCCGTCGAAGCGCATCTGGTCGACGCGCACGCCCCGGTAGTCGATGAGGTAGCGGCCGAGCTGCACGCGGCGCCACTGGTCGCGCGGCGTGGCGGGCAGGTGGTCCATCAGCGAGCCCTTCTCGGGGAAGAAGCAGAACATGTGGCTGTGCCCGCCCATGTCGACCAGCCGCTGGACCAGGGTCAGGGTGTCGTGCTCGGTCTCGCCCATGCCCACGATGATGTGCGCGCCGAATTTCTGCGGGCCGAAGATGTCTCGCGCATCCTCCAGGATCTTCCAGTAGTGGCCCCAGCTGTGCGGCGACTGCACGCCCTTGCCGCGAGTGCGATCGAAGATCTCCGGCGTCGCGGCGTCGAGCGCGACGGTGAAGATGTCGGCGCCGAGTTCCTTCAGGCGCTGCACGTCGGTGCGTTGCATCGTCGTCGGGTTCGACAGGATCGACACCGGCACCGTCGACGGGTCGATGCGGTCGGTCCATGCCTTCAGCACCGTCACCGTGTCGTCGTCGGAGCGCGGGTGCGTGATCATCGAGATGCACATCCGGTGGAACGGCGTCGCCGCGCCGTCGCGGGCGACGATGTCGATCGCCTGCGCGAGCGGGACCGCGGGCCAGTCGACGCGGATGAAGTTGCGGTCGGCATAGTCGCGTTCCGCCTCGCGATGGCGGGCGAGCCCGCAGTACGCGCAATTGGCCCGGCAACCCTCCGGGTAGGTGAGCAGCAGGTTGAGGCAGCGCGTGCACGAGCAGCGGTACATCCTGCCTTTCATGATCCCCAGCGTGATCGCCGCGGCCGTCGACATCTGGACGTACTCGGGCGAGCGCATGTGCGGCGTCAGGACGTTGTTGTTGGGCAGGTACACGCCCTGCGGCACGACGTGGTTGGCGATGACCCGGGCGCCGTTGCGCGCCTCCTTGGGCGGGCGCAGGGGCATGCGCGGCTGCATCAGCGCATACGGGTTGTGGTCGAGCGCGTCCACGCTGGTGGCGGGCCTGGCCGTCGCAGCGTCTTCGGGTCGGTAGCAGCTCATGATCGGTCTCCTCGCTTCGAATCGTGCTCAGGGCGCCCAGTATTCCGGGTATGCGACCCACCCGCGGCGCAGCGCCGAGCTTCGCGGCAGCGTGTCCATCTGCATTGCATGCGCAAGCTCCTCGCGACGGCGCAAGGCGCGCGATAGCGCGACCGCGAACAGCGCATCGAGCTCGTCCTCGTAGGCGACGAGCGCGTCCGGGTCACCCGCGACCGCGTCCGCGGCGGCGTCGCCTGCCAGCGTGCCGGAATGCACGGCCGCTGCGATGCCGGCGCCGGTGACCGGGTTGGCGAGTCCTGCAGCGTCGCCCGCGAGCAGGACCCGGGCGGCGCCGAGCACGCCGGTCGGCTTCACCATGCCGCCCACCGGAATCGCGCCTCCGGTTCGCGCGAGGATCCCGCGGCCGACGCGCCCGTCGGCGACGAGACCCCGATGCAGCTCGTCGACGATGTCCTTCAGCGCGGCCTTGTGCGATGGGTCGACGCCGGCGCCGACGTTGGCGACGTCACCCTTGGGAAACAGCCACGCGTAGCCGCCGGGGGTCGCGGCCGAAAGAAAGATGTCGGTCGCATCGTGCGCCGCCAGCAGCGGCACGGTGACCTGCCGCGTCTCGACCAGGCGGCGGTTGATGCTGCCGATCGCGCGCCCCACGACCGAGCGCGGGCCGTCGGCCCCGATCAGCACGCGGGCGCGCACGCGAGTCCCGTCCGACAGCGCGACGCTCCCGTCCCTTCCGACGGCGCGCGCGGTCGTTGCGAAGCGGCAGGTCGCGCCTGCCTGGGCCGCTTCTTCGACCAGCGCCGCATCGAAGGCGGCGCGATCGAGCATCTGGCCCGGAAACGGATCGGCCAGGTCCGGTACCTCGGCATCGACGTAGGTTTGCATCGCGCGGATCGATTGCCGCACCGAGCGCGCGAGCCCGCCGACGTTGGAGCCGATCAGCGCGGGGACGAACTCGGCGCATTGCACCGGAAGGCCGGGCTCGCGCTTGCGGTCCACGGCCAGCACGCGCAGGCCGCGTTTCGCGGCGGCT
>DASYXO010000314.1:0-2847 GCA_035934825.1 Casimicrobiaceae bacterium | reverse complement strand
CCCGCAGCACTCGATCGAGCTCGTGCGCAGCGTGATGAACGACAAGCAGGCGTCCGAGTTCGAGTCGACCAAGGAGTGCAACTTCGCGATCAGCCCGCCGGCGATCGGTCGCTTCCGCGTCAATGCGTTCGTTCAGCAGGGCCGCGTCGGCATGGTCCTGCGCACGATCGTCACCGACATCCCCAAGTTCGAGGATCTCGGCCTCCCGCCGGTGCTGAAGGACGTGATCATGTCCAAGCGCGGCATCATGCTGTTCGTCGGCGCGACGGGCGCGGGCAAATCGACGTCAATGGCGTCGCTGCTCGGCTACCGCAACGAGAACAGCTACGGCCACATCATCACGATCGAGGACCCGATCGAGTTCGTTCACGAGCACAAGAACTGCATCGTCACGCAGCGCGAAGTCGGCGTCGACACCGAGAACTGGGAGATCGCCCTCAAGAACTCGCTGCGCGCGGCCCCCGACGTGATCCTGATCGGTGAAATCCGCGACCGGAACACGATGGATTACGCCATCGCGTTCGCGGAAACGGGCCACCTCTGCCTCGCGACCCTGCATGCCAACAGCACGAACCAGGCTCTCGACCGGATCATCAACTTCTTCCCCGAGGAGCGACGCGCCCAGCTCCTGATGGACCTGTCGCTCAACGTGCGCGCGTTCGTGGCGCAGCGGCTGATCCCGCGCCGCGACGGTCGCGGCCGCGTGCCTGCGGTCGAGATCATGCTGAATTCCCCGCTGGTGTCCGACCTGATCTTCAAGGGCGATGTCGGCGGGATCAAGGAGCTGATGAAACGCTCGCGCGAAATCGGCATGCAGACGTTCGACCAGTCGCTGTTCGATCTCTACGAAGCCGGACTCATCACCTACGAGGACGCGCTGCGCAACGCCGATTCGCTCAACGACCTGCGCCTCGAAATCAAGCTCAAGGGCAAGGAAGCGAAGAACCGCAACATGTTCTCCGGCATCGGCAACCTCGATATCGTTCCCGAGACCAACGACTAGACGCTCCCTGGACTGCGGGCGGGGTGCCGTCAAAGGCGGAAAACCAGGGACGCACCACGTTTGAAAACGTGGTGCGTCCCTGGTTTTCTGGTTTTTGCGGGGCTGTGCTAGGCTAGCGCTCCACCACGAGCGCAACGTCATGTCCGGTCTCGACGCGCACATTTCGCAGCCGACGGAGATCAAGCTGCACCAGGCATCCCGCATCTTCGAGATTGCGTTCGCGAACGGGCGCAGCTTCCGCCTGCCCTACGAGTTCCTCCGCGTCCACTCGCCGTCGGCGGAGGTGCGCGGCCATGGTCCCGGGCAGGAGACGCTGCAGACGGGCAAGCGCGACGTCACGATCACGACCGTCGAGCCGATCGGTCACTACGCACTGCGGCCGACGTTCTCCGACGGCCACGACACCGGAATCTATTCCTGGGACTACCTGTACGACCTGGGCGAGCGACAGGACGCGATGTGGCAGCGGTATCTCGAACGTCTCGCCGCCGCCGGTGCGAGCCGCGATTCCGCAGTCCCGGACGGGCCGGCCGCGTAGGTTCGATGTCGGGCAAGAAACCGACGCTCGGGCGATGAGCGACACCACGAACTTCGGCTACGAGCAGGTCGCGCCCGACGAAAAAACGCGTCGCGTTCGCGGCGTCTTCGATTCGGTCGCCGGCAGGTACGACCTGATGAACGACCTGATGTCGGCGGGCCTGCACCGCGCATGGAAGCGCTTCGCCGTCGAGATCTCCGCCGTGCGGGAAGGCTCGAGGGTGCTGGACCTCGCCGGGGGCACCGGTGACCTCGCGCGACGCTTCGCGCGGCGCGTGGGACCCCGGGGCATCGTCGTGCACACGGACATCAACGGCGCGATGCTCGTCGCCGGGCGCGACAGGCTGATCGACGCGGGTCTGCTGCTGCCCACCGTCCAGTGCGACGCCGAGACACTGCCGTTTCGCGACCGAAGCTTCGACTGCGTGTCGATCGGCTTCGGCCTGCGCAACGTCACGCGCAAGGAACGTGCGCTCGCAGAGATGCGCCGCGTGCTCGTTCCCGGCGGTGTCGCGCTGGTGCTCGAGTTCTCGCGGATTGCGCCGCCGCTCGCAGGTGCCTACGACTGGTACAGCTTCAACGTCCTGCCGCGGCTGGGCCGCTTCATCGCCAACGACGAGGCGAGCTACCGTTACCTCGCCGAATCGATCCGCGTCCACCCGGACCAGGAACAACTCAAATCGATGATGGAGCAGGCGGGCTTCGATCGCGTCGACTACCACAATCTCGCGGCCGGCGCCGTCGCGCTGCACGTCGGACGCGTCTGGTAGCACGGTCTGGCAGAGCGGCCAGGGTTTCCCCTACGCAGTTCCATTTGCGCGATTGCGCACGGACGAGCACGATTGAAACCTGCTCGGCGCATTTGCATCTGCGTGGCCTGGAAACCGCCACGCCGGAGCGAAGCCTGCGCCCACCGGCATCGCCCCGATGGCGTTTCCATGACGGAGGAAATTCGTGAGAACTCTCCAAGCCGTGGTTCTGGCTGCCGCGAGCGCGCTCGCTATGATTCACGTCGATGTCGTCGACGCCGCCCGTCTGGGCGGCGGCCGGAGCATGGGTATGCAGCGCAGCGTCGCTCCACCGGCAGCGCGCAGCGCGCCGTCGCCCGCGTCCGCGGCGACGGGTCCCGCCGCCAACCCGGTGATGCCCGCAACGCCGGCGGCATCCGCGGCGCGCTCGTCGGTCGCACCGGCCGCCGCTGCAGCAGCGCGCAGCGGCGCATCGCGATGGCTCGGCCCGATCGCCGGCTTGGCCGCCGGACTCGGACTCGCGGCGCTGTTCAGCCACCTCGGCCTCTCCGAAAGCCT
>DASYXO010000289.1:0-5039 GCA_035934825.1 Casimicrobiaceae bacterium | reverse complement strand
CGGATACAGCGACTGGGTCGCGCAGCGCGCAGCGGCACCCCCGCCGAAGGCTGGCGGCGGGCGCGCCAAGGACCGGGCGACGCACTCGACGCGGGCGCCCGGCAACGTGGGTACCCCGGCGGCGCGCGGCGGCGCGCGAACCTCGCGCGTGCGGATGACCTTCAAGGACCAGAGGGAACTCGAGGCGTTGCCCGATGAGATCGAGGCCCTGGAGCGCGAGCAGCACGAACTGTCGGGACGGATGTGCGCACCGGACTATCATCGCCAGGGCGTCGAGCAGCTCAAGTCCGATCGCCATCGCGCCGAGGAGATCGAGACGATGTTGCGCGAGCGATTCGAGCGCTGGGGAGCGCTCGACGCCGAGGCGCAGGCGGCGCGGACCGAGGTCGCGGACGAGCATTGATTCGACGCAATGCCGCGCGGCGCGTCGGAGGGGTGGGCCGGGCGGCGCACGATGCCGAGGCAGACCCGGCTTTCCGGGGCGCCGCGCATGACCAGGCGAGGGGACATGGCGAGAATCCACAGGGAGTTCCACCGCAGCGACCGCATCGGCTGGCTGCGCGCCGCCGTGCTCGGTGCCAACGACGGCATCGTGTCCACCGCGAGCTTGGTCCTCGGCGTGGCTGCCGCGAATGCGTCGCGCAGCGGCGTGCTGGTGGCCGGTGTCGCTGGGCTCGTCGCCGGCGCCATGTCGATGGCCGCCGGCGAGTACGTTTCGGTGCGCTCCCAGTCCGACACCGAGAAGGCCGATCTGGCTCGCGAGCGCAGGGAGCTGGCGAGCGACGTCGCCAACGAGGAACGCGAGCTGGCGTCGATCTATGTGAAGCGTGGCCTGGACCCGATGCTGGCCCGGCAGGTGGCACTGCAATTGATGGCGCACGACGCGCTGGGTGCGCATGCGCGCGACGAGCTGGGCATTTCGGAGGCGCTTTCGGCGCGCCCGGTGCAGGCAGCGCTGGCGTCGGCCGCGAGCTTCACCGCGGGCGCCGCACTGCCGCTGGTCGTCGCGACGCTGGCACCGGCCCCGTTGCTGGGCACGGTCGTGGCCGGCAGCTCGCTGGTCTTTCTCGCTGGCCTCGGTGCGCTCGCGGCCCGCACAGGCGGCGCGCCGGTCGTTGCCGGCGCCTGGCGCGTCACGTTCTGGGGCGCGCTCGCGATGGCGCTGACCGCGGGCGTGGGTGCGCTGTTCGGCACCGCCGTCGGTTGACAGCGCAGCCCCTGGAGGGCGCGGGTGATCAAGTCACGGCCAGCTTTCGGTCACCCGCGACAGGATCCTGCACCGCCTGCGGTTCGGGCGCGGTTTCGGTCGCCTGCGGGGCGACGTCGGGCCGGATGCGACCATTGCATCGCATGACCTGCCTTGCGGCGATACCGTAGGAGCTGCCGACGGGAAGCCCGAGCTCCCTGCAGGTCGAGCTCGGCAACGGGTTCCCGCAGCCGGTCAGGTGCGCTGCCAGTCGCGCCGTGACGCTGGGGTCGTCGCCATCCAGCGCCGACAGGAATCGATCGCGCTCCGAGGCGAGGGCATACTGGTCCTCGCGCGCGTTCATCGGGCACATCCGTCGGAATCGGCGTTCGATTGCAGGTACATGGCACGGCTTTCCATCGGGACGCCCGTGGATTCGCGCGCCCGCACACTCCATGCGGAATGCACGGACGTAGTATGCGCCGATTCCGCAGTCGTTTCCGACCCACCGGCGATCGGCTCGACGCGATGCCTGTCGCGCCCAGGCGGTCAGATCTCGATGCGTGCGCCCAGCTCGACGACGCGATTGGCAGGAATGTTGAAGAAGTCGGTGATGCTTCCGGCATTGCGCGCCATCGCCGCGAAGACTCCGTCGCGCCAGCGCGCGAGGCCTTTCTCGCTCGCTCCCGGGACGATCTTCTCGCGCGACAGGAAATACGACACCTGCATCGGATCGACCTGCAGGCCCTGCGGCGCGCAGACCTCCAGGGCCAGCGCAACGTCGGGCTGCTCCATGAAGCCGTAGCGCGCGACGATGCGCCAGCAATCGCCTGCCAGGCGCTCGCTTGCGATGCGATTCTCCGCCTGCACCCAGGGCACGTCGCGAAACTCGATGTTCAGGAACACGTTCTGCTCGTGCAGGACCTTGTAGTGCTTGAGGCTGTGCAGCAGCGCGTTGGGCGTCGCATCCGGGCTCGACGTGAGGAACACGGCGGTGCCGGGCACCCGGGGCGGCGGTTCGAGGAACAGCACCTCCAGGAACGCCGCCAGCGGCGGAGACGAGCCGCGCAGGCGCTCGATCAGCAGCTCGCGGCCACGGCGCCAGGTCACCATGATGAAGAACACGAACGAGCCCAGCGCCAGCGGGAACCAGCCACCTTCCAGG
The DNA here is from genome assembly GCA_035934825.1 of Casimicrobiaceae bacterium. Classification (GTDB taxonomy): domain Bacteria; phylum Pseudomonadota; class Gammaproteobacteria; order Burkholderiales; family Casimicrobiaceae; genus VBCG01. The sequence goes on along the minus strand of DASYXO010000289.1, from coordinate 2,688 downwards.
ACCTTGTGCATGGCCGCAGCGAAGAACACGGTGTCGACCAGCATGAAGAACCCCGTGGCGAGGAGGCACAGCCCGAGCGGATAGCGCCAGTCGTAGCGCAGCACGAAGAACGTCAGCAGCGTCGTGACCAGCATCGTCCCCATTACGGATACGCCGTAGGCCGCGGCGAGTCGCGACGAACTGCCGAACCCGAGCACCGCGGCCGCGACGACCAGCAGCAGCGTCCAGTTCACGATCGGCACGTAGATCTGGCCGATCGTCCGCTCGGAGGTGTGCAGGATCGTCATCCGCGGCAGGTAGCCAAGCTGGACCGCCTGCTGGGTCATCGAGTAGGCGCCCGAGATCGTCGCCTGCGACGCAATGACGGTCGCCGCCGTGGCGAGCACGACCATCGGGTAGAGCGCCCAGTCGGGGAAGGCGAGATAGAACGGGTTTGCAATCGCGTCGGGGCGGGCGATGAGCAGCGCGCCCTGGCCGAAATAGTTGAGGATCAGCCCGGGCGCGGCGACGCCGAACCACGCGATGCGGATCGCCCGCTTGCCGAAGTGTCCCATGTCGGCATACAGCGCCTCGGCGCCGGTGACGGCAAGCAGCACCGATCCCAGCACGATGAACGATGCGTAACCGTGCCGGGTCGCGAAATGCAGCGCGTACGCAGGATCGAGCGCCTGCAATATCACCGGCGACTTGACGATATTCTGGACCCCGGAGGCCCCCAGCGCGACGAACCACAGCACGCAGACCGGACCGAAGAACATGCCCACGACCCCAGTGCCGAAGCGCTGGATCGCGAACAGGGCGATCAGGATGCCGGTCGCGATCGGCACGATGAACGGCTGCAGGGCCTTGGTGCCGACCTCGAGTCCCTCGACCGCCGAGAGCACCGAAATGGCCGGCGTCAGCACCGCGTCGCCGTAGAACAGCGACGCGCCGAACACGCCGATGGCGAGCAGGGCGGCGCGCGTCCGCGGCCGGTTGCGCACCGACGAGGTCGCCAGCGCCAGCAGCGCCATGATGCCCCCCTCGCCGCGGTTGCTCGCGCGCAGCACGAGCGTCACATACTTGAGCGAGACGATGATCGTCAGCGCCCAGAAGATCGCCGATACGCCGCCGATGACGTTGACGGGCGTCAGCGGGATCCCGTGCTCGGGCCGAAAAGTCTCCTTGGCCGCGTACAGGGGGCTCGTCCCGATGTCGCCGTAGACCACGCCGAGCGCGAGCAAGGCGAGCGCCGCGGTCGTCTGCTTGCGGTGGGCCCGACCGGTCACCGCCTGCGGCGGGCGGGATTCTGCGATCGCATCCATCGAGGGGGAGCTTATAAGGTTCGCGGCTGGCGGTCGCAGGCGATCGCGATTATTTACGGGAAATTTACGCCCTCCCTGCGCTAAAGTCACACGATGATCACCACCCGGCATTGGATCGGATACGCGTGGGCCGTGGCCGCGGTGGCGGCTGCGACGCTCGCCGGCTGGGGGATGCACCCTCGATTCGACCTCGTCAATATCGCGATGGTCTACCTGCTGGCAGTCGTCGTCGTCGCGCTGCGTCTTTCGCGCGGGCCGGCGATTGCCGCGTCGATCATGTGCGTGCTGGCATTCGACTTCCTGTTCGTTCCGCCGAGCGGGACCCTGACGGTCGACGACGCCCAGTACCTGCTGACCTTCGCGATCATGCTGGTGGTCGCGCTGATCATCTCGCGCCTGGTCGCAAGCGTCCGCCGTCGGGCAGCGGCGCATGCGGCACTGGAGATCGAGGCGGAGACCGAGCGCATCCGCAGCGCGCTGCTCGCCTCGATTTCGCACGACCTGCGCACGCCGCTCGCCGTCATGGCCGGTGCATCGTCGAGCCTCGCCGAGAACGGCGAGCGGCTTTCGCCTGCCGAGCGCCGTGCGCTCGCCGGCAGCATTTTCGACCAGGCGCGCGAGATGTCAGAGCACGTGGCCAAGGTGCTGCAGATGACGCGCCTCGAGACCGGTGCCATCAAGATCGACTGCGACTGGGTTGCGCTCGGCGAGATCGTCGGATCGGTGCTCGCGCGCCTTTCCGAGCGCATGGCGGGACACCGGGTCATCGTCGACCTGCCCGACGACCTGCCGCTGGTCAAAGTCGACGCGACGCTGATCGAGCAGGCGCTCGGAAACCTGCTCGAGAATGCCGCCAGGCACACGCCTGCGGAGACCGTGGTCAGGGTGCGCGCGCAACGCAAGGAGGACGAAGTCGTCGTCACCGTCGAGGACTATGCCGGCGGCCTCTCGGGCGCCGATCTCGAGCGGGTGTTCGCGAAGTTCCATCGGGGCACGGTCGAGGGCGCCGAAACCGGGATCGGCCTCGGGCTCGCGATCTGCCGCGCCATCGTGCGCTTGCACGGCGGGCGCACCTGGGCCGAGCGGATCCCGGGCGGGGGGACGGCATTTCGATTCACGCTTCCCCTGGAAGAAGCGCCCGCGATGCCACCGGAACCCGTACCTGATTGACATGGTCGAAGCGCGTCCCGCGATCCTCGTCATCGAGGACGAGCCCGACATCAGGCGCTTCCTGCGCGCGGCCTTCGTGCTGGAGGGCTATCGGGTGGTCGAGTCGGCGACGGGACGCCGCGGGTCGGTCGATGCCGGGACGCACAAGCCGGATCTCGCGATCGTCGATCTCGCGCTGCCGGACCTCGATGGCGTCGAGGTGATCCGGCGCATC
>DASYXO010000320.1:0-6169 GCA_035934825.1 Casimicrobiaceae bacterium | reverse complement strand
CGGTCGCCATGTCGGAGGGAATGCAGCCATCGACGCAGTTCAGGACCTGCACGACCCGCCACTCCTGGCCTTTTGCCGAGTGGATCGTCGAGAGCGTCAGGTAGTCTTCATCGAGCCACGGATCGGCCGCCTCGCCCGAGGTCACCGCCGGCGGGTCCAACGTCAACTCGGTGAGGAAACGCTCGCGAGTCGCAAAGGTCGCGGCGATGCGGCGGAGCTGTGCCAGATCCGGCGCGCGGATCGCCGCGTCCTCGTACAGGCGATCGAGCTGCGGCTCGTACCACGCGAGCAGCGCATCGATCTCGGAAGGCCAGTCGCTGCGCTCGCCGCGCAGCGTCTCGCACAGTCGCAGCAATCCAGCCCACGCCTGCGCCGCAGCGGTGGGCATCGTGTAGCCGCGCATCGCGGCGAGCGTATCGGTTGCCGGTCCCAGTGCGTCCAGGCACCGCCCGGCGATCGCCGGTCCGACCCCCGGCAACAGCCGCAGCGTCCGGAAACCCGCGACTCGCCCGCGAGGATTCTCGATCCAGCGCAGCAGCGACAGCACATCCTTGACGTGCGCTGCATCGAGGAAGCGCAGCCCGCCGAACTTGACGAAGGGTACGTTGCGCCGCGCGAGCTCGAGCTCCAGCAATGCGCTGTGGCTGCTGGTGCGAAACAGCACCGCCTGGCGCTTGAGCGCGATCCCGTTCTCCCGATGGACCAGCGCCTGCTCCGCGACGTACTGTGCCTGCGCCATTTCGTCTGCGACCGTCACCATCCACGGGCGCTCACCCCCCGACCGGTCGGCGACGAGGTTCTTGGCGTAGCGCTCCTTCGCCAGCGCGATGACCGCATTCGACGCATCGAGGATCGGGGCCGTCGAGCGATAGTTGCGCTCCAGCGTGATCACCTCGGCCGGTGGATCGTACTGGCGGGGAAACTCGAGGATGTTGCGAACGGTCGCGGCGCGAAACCCGTAGATCGACTGCGCGTCGTCGCCGACGACGGTCACGCCGCGGCCGTCGGGCTTCAACGCCCTCAGGATCGACCCCTGCAGGCGATTGGTGTCCTGGTACTCGTCGACCAGCACGTGATCGAAGCGCGCCCCGACTTCCTCGGCGAGCGCGGGCACGCCCATCATCGCCGCCCAGTAGAGCAGCAGGTCGTCGAAATCGAGTACCTGCTGCGCCTGCTTGGTCGCGACGTAGGCGTCGAACAGGCGACGCAGCTCGTCCTCCCAGCCGGCACACCACGGATAGGCCGTCTGCAGGACTTCCGCCAGCGGCGCCTCCGAGTTGACGCTGCGCGAATAGACCGCGACGCAGGTCGCCGCACCCGGGAAGCGGCCTTTCAGAGGGTCCACGCCGAGGTGATCGTGGCGAACCATGGCCATCAGGTCTTCCGAATCGCCGCGATCATGGATCGTGAAGCTGGATGCGAGGCCGATGCGCCCGGCGTACTCGCGCAGAATGCGCGCCCCCACGCCATGAAACGTCCCCGCCCACTCGAGAACCGGCGGCCGATTGCCCCCGAAGGCGCCGAGCCGCGACTGCAGCACCGTCCCGACCCGCCGCTCGAGCTCCGCCGCAGCACGGCGGCTGAAGGTCAGCAGAAGCAGGCGCTGCGGATCGGCGCCCCGTTGCATCAGGTGTGCCACCCGATGCGCGAGCGTGCCGGTCTTGCCGGTGCCTGCACCGGCGATCACCAGCAGCGGTCGCCCCGCCGCGCCGTCGCCGTGATCCACGGCGCGTTGCTGGGCCGCGTTGAGGGTTTGGGTGCTGCGGGGATTCATCACGACAGGCTCGCGGGATGGCTCGGGCGCCGAGATCGACGGGCGACGGGCGACGGACCGCCGCCAACGCCGCGGCGCAACCCGAACGTTCGTTCGGCGGACTATACCATCACGAGCCCCGGGTCGCGACCAGGTCGATCAGCGCCGACATGCCGCAGTGCGCTCGCCCTTCGCGCAGCTCGGCGTCGTAGGCTTCGAGCACGTGTATGTCCCAATCCGCGAACTGCCTCTCGACCCATTCCCGCGTATACATGTGCTCGCGACGCGGCGGACCGCCGGTGCCGTAATCGACCTGTTCGGGCCGGTAGCCCTCGAGCAGGAACGCGCCGCCCGGCACCACCGAGGCTTTCATCGCGGCAATCACCGCATCGCGGAGGTCGGGCGGCAGGAACTGGATGAAGATCGCTGCGACCGCATCGTAGCGGGACGTGGCCCAGGGCCAGTTCTCGATGTCGTTCACCTGGTGATCGACGATCACGCCGCGCCGCTTCGCGAGTGCGCGCGCCTTTTCGACGGCGTTGGGGGCGATGTCGAACGCGATGACTTCGAAGCCCTGCTCGGCGAGCCAGACGCTGTTGCGACCTTCGCCATCGGCGGCGCAGAGCACGCGGCTGCCCGGGCGCAACCAGCGCAACTGCTCGCGGAGGAACGCATTCGGCTCCTCGCCGAAAAGGTAGCCGGGGCCCGCGTAGCGTTCGTTCCAGGTCTTCCGGGGATTGTCGAAACCGGCCATGGCGAGGTCAGCGGATAGGATTCGGCGGTCCCTCCGGCGCACGCGCGGGGAACGGCGCACGATCATAGCAGCCGCGATCAATACGTCTCGATGTGCAGCCGGCTGTGGGCGAGCAACTCGGGCTTGATTGCGTCCCAGTCGAGGTCGTGCTCGGCACAGGCATCGCGGAACGCCTCGAGCACGCCCGCCTCCATGCCCTTGAGGCCGCAGAGGTAGATGTAGACGTCGTCATCCTGCAGCATGCGCGCGATGTCGGAGCTGCGCGCCCGGAGGAGGTCCTGGACGTAGGTCCTGGCTTGTCCGGTCTCGCGCGAGAACGCGAGATTGATGTCGATGAAGTCCTTCGGGAGCTTCATCAGCGGCCCGAAATACGGCAATTCGTCCTGGCGCCGCGCGCCGAAGAACAGGATCAGCTTCCCTCCCTCGTCCAGGGCCATGCGCCGTCGCCGACGTTCGGTCATCGCGCGCATCGGCGCGGATCCTGTCCCGGTGCAGATCATCATGATCGATGCCCCGGGATGGTTGGGCATCAGGTAGCTTGCGCCATAGGGCCCGACGACGCTCACCTTGTCCCCCACCGCCAGATCGCACATGTAGTTCGATCCCACGCCCAGGACCGACCGCCCGGCATGGTCCTCGATCACGCGCTTGATCGTCAGCGCGACGTTGTTGTGGCCGGGACGCTCGCCATCGCGCGGACTCGCGACCGAGTAGAGCCGAACGCCATGGGGACTGCCGTCGTCCTGCCGTCCCGCCGGGATGACCCCCAGCGTCTGGCCCTCGAGGACCGGGAACGCCAACGTGCCGAAGTCGAGCACGATGTGGCGGATGTCGGCCGATGCGCTCGCGCCGGTCAGGCGATAGTTGCCCGTGACCGTCGCGATCGCGGGTTTGGCGATCGAGTACAGGTTGACGCAGGGATGCGATGCCGACCACGGCGGCAAAGCGGGTCCGCCTTGTCCCGCAGTCGCGGCCTCGGTCAATGCCCTCACCTCGCTCGGGACGCCCTCCCCGGGCACCGGGTCGAGCCCGACGTCGGACGGCAGCACGTCCCAGGTAAGCTGCTCGTCTGGCGTGTACGGCGTCGACTTCGGGACGTTGCGCCAATTGTCGATCGCACCGGTCGGACAAGGCGCAATGCACAAGCCGCAGGCGTTGCAGACGTCGAACCTGACGATGTAGTTGCGCGAGTCGTGCGTGATCGCATTGATCGGACAGGTCGCCTCGCAGGTGTTGCAGCGTATGCAGACCTCGGGATCGATCAGATGCTGGCGGGCGTATTCGCCCACCGCAGCGCTCGGAGCAGTCACTGGGCTCGCCTGGTGCTGCGCACGCCGGCACTCGCCTTCGGGTTCGCTCGTCGGGCTCATGTCCCGCTTTCCTCCGTTGCGTCGGCAATGCTGCCGCTCACGCGAAGCGCACGTACTCGAAGCTCGCCGGCTGGCGATTGATGCCCACCGCCGGCGGCGCGATCCAGTTTGCGAACCTACCGGGCTCGACGACGCGTCCCATCAGCGACGCGACGAACGCCCGGTCCTCGTCCGAGGGCAGCCATTTGCCGACGTCTGCATTCCATTCGGCCTCGCTGAGGACACGACCGTCGGGCGACACCCGCACCGCGGCGGTGCTGCCGATCTTGCGATTGAATGCCTTGTGCGGAACCTGGAGCCTGAACGGGATTCCGCTCCTCTCGATGACTCGATTCCAGCGCTCGACCCCGGCAATCGAATCGCGAATGTAGTCGTCGCGCAATCGCTCGTTGATCGACGACAGCGCCGAAACCTGTTTCTCGCCGATCCTGCCGTTGGCGACCTCGAGGATCGGATACGTAGCGTCCTTCAGGAGGTGGTCGTCGTCGAGCTTCGACTCGTCGTAGCGGCCCTTGAGGCCGGCACTGTAGAACGTCGCCGCGTTCGACGACTGGTCGGCGCCGAACAGATCGATCGTGACGCTGTAATGGAAATTGAGATAGCGCTGGATGGTCTCGAGGTCGATCACTCCCAGTGCGCGCAGCTTGTCTGCGGCATCGACGTTGCTCGCCTTCATCACCTCGCAGCTGCGCTGGATCGTGCGCGACACCCCGGATTCCCCGACGAACATGTGATGCGCTTCCTCGGTCAACATGAACTTCGTCGTGCGCGCGAGTGGGTCGAATCCCGATTCGGCCAGCGCCGAGAGCTGGAACTTGCCGTCCCGGTCGGTGAAATACGTGAACATGTACAGCGACAGCCAATCGGGCGTCTTCTCGTTGAAGGCGCCAAGGATCCGTGGATTGTTCGGATCGCCCGAGTGCCGATGCAGCATCGCATCGGCTTCCTCGCGGCCGTCGCGGCCGAAATGGCGGTGCAGCAGGTAGACCATCGCCCACAGATGACGCCCTTCCTCGACGTTCACCTGGTAGAGGTTGCGCAGGTCGTACTGCGATGGCGCTGTGAGCCCGAGGTGCCTCTGCTGCTCGACCGAGGCCGGCTCGGTGTCGCCCTGCGCGACGATGATTCGCCGCAGGTTGGCGCGATGCTCGCCGGGGACCTCGTTCCAGACGGCCTCGCCCTTGTGGTCGCCGAAATGGATCTTCTGGTCGGCCGCCGGCGCGTTGAGGAAGATGCCCCAGCGGTACTCGGGCAACTTCACGTAGTCGAAATGCGCCCATCCGCCCGGGTCCACGCTCACGGCGGTGCGCAGGTAAACCTCGTGATCATGCGATTCGACCGGGCCGAGCTCGCGCCACCAGTCGATGAAACCGGGCTGCCATTGCTCAAGGGCGCGCTGCAACGAACGGTCGGTGGCGAGATCGACGTTGTTCGGGATCTTCTGGTTGTAGTCGATGCTCATCGGGCTCTCCTGACCACGCTGCAATCCTGGGACGGAACGGGGCCGGACCGCAGTGTCGCCACCGTCAGGCCCGCTCCCAGTCGAACCGCGCCTTGTTGCCGGTGCCGTAGCACTTGAGCGCACCGTGCTCGCCGACGGCATTGGGCCGGATGAAAATCCAGTTCTGCCAGGCCGAAAGGCGCCCGAACACGCGGGTCTCCATCGTCTCGGCGACACCGAAGCGCAAACTGGCCTCCATGCCGGTCAGGGCGTCGGGCGACATCGCTGCCCGCTCCTCCAGCGCGATGCGGATCTCGTCCCGCCAGTCGAGGTCGTCCGGCGTCGCCGTCACCAGGCCCAGGTCCAACGCCTGCGCGGCGTGGATCCTGCGGCCCTGCGTGCGCTCGAGCCGCGACACCGCGTCATCGTCCCGGTAGTAGCGGGCGTCGATCCGCGACAGCCCGTCGATACGCGGACAGGCGCCGAAATTGAGCCCGGACAGCGCGAGCGCCGGCGCATTGGCGTCGCCGTCGGAAAGCGCGAGCATGTAGCAACGGTCGGCAGCGAGGGCGAGCTCGAGCAGCGTCCCGGCGAAGCAGGATCCGGGCTCGACCAGCGCGAACAGCGTCCGCGAGCTGACGTCGAGACGCGCGAGCGTCCGGCGCAGCATGCCGAGAGTCTCCCGGACGAACCAGTGATCCCGGTGTCTCGCAAGTGCGGCGTCGGCCGCGAGGACCGAGTCGATGTCGCCTTCGGTCTTGAGCAGCCAGGTCCCGATCTCCAGGTGATTGGTGCGCAGATCGAGGATCGCGTCATCGAGCTCGCGCGCCATTTGCAGCGGCCACCAGCTC
>DASYXO010000279.1:0-2269 GCA_035934825.1 Casimicrobiaceae bacterium | reverse complement strand
TCTGCACGATCGTGGCGCCGGCGCCGCCGTGATGGGGCTCCGCGGCTCGAAACGACGCGCAGTACGGCGACGTGCCCAGGTACTCCGCAATCGCCTTGCGCAAAGCGCCCGAGCCGATCCCGTGCACGATTCTCACTTCGGCGCGGTTGGTCAGGAACGCGGTGTCGAGAAATTCCTCGAGTTTGCGCAATGCTTCCGTCGTGCGCATCCCGATCACGTTCAATTCGCCGCGCTCGCCGCCCTCGACGCTGTAGGTCACCGATGCCGGCGGTCGCGCGCCCGATTGTCGCGGCTCGTGGCCCGCCGCCGATCTTCGCAATCGCTCCGGCGCGACTTCGATTCTCAGGCCACCGCGGCTGATAATCGCGCGTCCCGCGTCGAGCTCGACCAGCTCGCCGCGAATATCGCCAATCTGGACGCTGTCGCCGACCTTGAGCGGCGCGTCCGACGCCTCGGCGGTCTCGTTGCGAGGTGCAAGACTCTCCAGCTTCTGCGACGCTGCGGTGACGAACCCTTTGAGATCGGTGCGCGACTTCGCGCGACTCTTCAGCTCGTGCATCAGCGCCGCGCCCTCACGCTTCAGCTCCTCGATCAGCCCCGCGACGTCCGCGCGGAGCCGCTTGCGCTCGGCGTCGGCCCGCTCGCGCGACTTCTCTGCCGCTTCGCGCGCCTCTCGCTCCGCATTCGCCAGGCTGACTTCACTTTCGCGCAGCGCCTTCGCCTGGGTGTTGAGATTCGCGCGCTCCGCGTCGAGTCTCCGCAGCGCCTCCGACAGCTCGATACTCCCGGCGCCCATCGACTCCTCGGCCGCGCGAATAATTTCCGCGGGCAGGCCGAGCCGCCGCGCGACCGCAAGCCCGTAACTCTGGCCAATCGTATGCGGCTTGAGCCGGTAGAGCGGCGCCAGATGCTCCGCGTCGAAATCGACCGCCGCTGCCTCGAATCCGGCCTGCGAGTACGCGTGCAGCTTCACTGCCGTCGAATGCGTTGCGATCGCCATCACGCAGCGCCGCGTCCCCAGATGCGTCATCAGGCCAATCGCGAGCGCCGCGCCCTCGGCCGGGTCGGTGCCCGCGCCCGGCTCGTCCAAAATCGCCAGCGCCGGCTCGTCGAGCAGGCGAACAATTTCCGACAGGTTCGCGATATGCCCCGAAAACGACGACAGGTTCGATTCGATCGACTGCTCGTCGCCGATATCGGCGAACACGCTGCGAAACACCGTCGCCTTGCTGCCCGCGAGCGCCGGGATCATCATCCCCGCCTGCGCCATCAGCGAGAGCAGCCCGATCGTCTTCAGCGCGACCGTTTTGCCGCCGGTGTTCGGCCCCGAAATCACGATCCCGCGCTGCCCCGGACCGATTCGCACGTCGATCGGAATCACCTCGCGCCCGCTGGTCATGAGCAGCGGATGCCGTGCGCCGACGAAATCGATTCCGTCGTCGACGACTTCCGGCTCGACGCACGCAAATCGCTCGGCGAAAATCGCGCGCGCGTTCAGCGCGTCCAGCGCCACCATCGCGTCGAACGTGATCTGCAACTCCGGCGCGTAGCCGCCGACCATCGCGGTCAGGCGCCCCAAGATCCGCGTCTCCTCGGCCTCCGCTTCGCGCTCGAGCATCATCAGCCGATTGTTCAGTTCGACCGCCCACATCGGCTCTACGAACAGCGTCTCGCCCGACACGCTGCGGTCCTGCACGATTCCTTCGAAGCGCTCCGCGTAGTTCAGCTTCATCGGCAGCACAAAGCGGCGGTTGCGAATCGTGACCAGGTAGTCCGACACGAACGATTCCATGCCCGAGGCGTTGAGCGAGCGCAGCAGCCGCGCCTCGAGCTCGGCGCGCTCATCGCGAAGCCGCGTGCGCAGCCGCTTCAGCTCGCGGCTGGAGTCGTCGAGCAGCGTGCCGTCGTCGGCAAGCGCGCCGAGCATCGCGTCGGCCAGCTCCTTGGGCGCGAGCAGGTTCTGCACGATCGCGCCGACGTGCGCGAACCGCTCGACGCGCGAGCGGAGGAAGCCCGCGACGTGCCGCGCCGCCACGATAAAGTCGCGCACCTTCACCAGCGCTTCGCCGCCCAGGATCGCGCCCGCGCGCGCCGCCGCAAGCAGGTACGGGCGCTGGTCGACAAATTCGTAGATCGGAATCGACCCCGAATGCGCCCGCAACTCGACCATCTCCGCCGTCGCGCGCAGCCGCGCGCGCACTTCGCCCGTGTCGAGTGAAGGGCGCAGCGCCGCCATCGCCTCGCGCCCCGGCTCCGACGCGCACGACTC
>DASYXO010000276.1:0-2854 GCA_035934825.1 Casimicrobiaceae bacterium | reverse complement strand
GGTCGCCGTAGGCGCCGCTCCCGACCCCGACCCCGACCCCGATCCCGATCCCGACCCCGACCCCGACCCCGACCCCGACCCCGACCGCATCGCGCCCGCTGCCGGCCCGCCCAGCGTGCCGTGGCATTGCTTGTAGCGCTTGCCGCTGCCGCAGGGGCAGGGGTCGTTGCGTCCGACGACGGGTCCCTGTGCGAGCCCGGCCTCGGCGCGCGCCAGCAGTGCCCTTGCCTGGGCATCGTCGTGCAGCACCTCGAGGCGTCGCCGCGCGAGCGCCGCCGCGGGCGCCCATTGCGCCAGCGCGATGCAGTTGCGGATGAGCTGCCCCAACTGCGGCGACCCCGCGATCGCATCGGAGAACCGCGGCGCCAGCGCAGCGAGCTCGTCGGGCGCGACGACGCGGCAGAAGTTGTACAGCCCGTGGAAGCCGAAAGGCATGTCCGCCGGATAGGCGGCCTCGAAGGCGAAGCGGTCGGCAAGCGCCTCGCCGGCGTAGCGGATTGCGTGCTCGCGCTCGAGCAGCGGCCGGAACGCGCGGCAAATCGTCACGTCCTCGGCCTCGACCAGCGTGATGCGGGGATCCTGCAGCGCCTCGAGCAGCGTCCGGGACCGCAGCGAAAAGCCGCCGTTGCCCACCCGCATCGCATCGTCGTACCAGAACCACTTGGCACCGATGTAATCGGTGGCAAGAAATGCATCGTCGAATGCTTCGGGATTGACGACATAGCCGTCCCATTGCACGAGCAGGACGTGGCGCGTCGCGACATGCGCGAGCAGCGACTTCAGCACGAAGCGCGAATAGTCGTCGCGCGAAGCGAGGCGCTCGATCGCGACGACATCGATTCCAGGCGGCAGGTCGATGCCGGCCGGAATCGCGTCGGTCAGCAGCAACGTGCGCCCGAATGCGAGGGCGCGGCGCGACAGCTCGAGGGCGCGCAGCGCCAGCGCGTGGTTGGCGGTGTCGATGCACGCCAGCGTGACGTCGCGAAGCTCGCGCACGACCTAGGGCCCGTGCAGGCTGGCGGACATGATCTGATCCGGCCCTCGGCCAGGCGCCGCCGGCTTCACGTCCGGGCGAGCGCGATTGCGCTCGAGCCACTGGCCGGCGAGAAGCACCGTCCACACGGCGACCAGCGGCGCGATGTGCAGCACCGCCCGATTGATCGTCGTCTGATCGGACACCCAGTTGCGCGCATTGGTGAAGGCGAACACTACGGCGAGAAATGCGAAGCCGGTGCCGATCGTGACGCCGAGTGGCAGCAGCCGCGGCGAGCGCAGGTCGCGCCAGGCGACGATCGCGCAGGCGCTCGCCGCATACCAGAGCAGATGCCAGTTTCCCAGCAGGAAGAAGCTGTCGACGAGGCCTTCCCAGGCCGGCGCGAAATCGAGGTGCAGCCGATAGCCGAGGACGACCGGGTGCGTGCGTGCGAGCACGAGCAATGCGAACAGTACCGCTGCGAGGCCGATGCCGACGACCCGCGGCCCGCGCCGCGGCCACTGCGCGACCATGGCGGCAGGGACGAGCGTCAGCGCCCACACGATGCCCGGGGTCTTGATCGTCGGGCAGGCCAGCGCCAGCAGCAGCGCGAGCGCGGCCTCGGGCCAGCGTCGCGACAGTGTCCAGCGCCACAACGCGAGGGCTGCCAGCGCGTAATACGCCGCCATCGGGAGGTCGGCGTAGCCGGCGAGCGCGACGTGAACGTTGGCGAGCGGCAGCGACGAGACGAGCCACGCGCCGACGATTGCGCTGAGCGCCGAGACACCGGAGGCACGCAGCAATCCGTACACGGCGATGGCGAGCGCGACGGCGACGAGCCACCAGGGCAGGTTCATCAGCGCGTCGTCCCAGCGGCCGAGCGCGAGGCTCGACCAGACCTGCCACAGCGGCACGGTTGCCGGGTAATTGGGCGCCGCGTCGAACCATGCCGCGCCATTCGCCGCGAACCACGGATCGGAATGGACGAACGGCACCATGCGCCCCATGCCGTACCAGACGCGTGCCTTGGTCGCCCACTGGACCCACGCGTCCCAGGGGTAGAGCGGAATCCACAGCACTTCGAGCAGCAGCAGGACGAAGCGCAACGCCATCCATCCGGCGATGCCGAACCACAGGACGCGCAGTGCGCGAGAGGCCGGCAGAACGCGCGCGCCGGCCGACACAGACACGCCGGCCGATGCGGGGAACACCGGCGATTCGGAAAGTTCGCGCAACGGGTTCGATCTGCGCTGCCTGCGCCATGCGAGGGCGCCCAGCGCGAGCGCGGCCACGGCGAGCGGCAGGGCCACTGCGGCAACCGAGAAGCGCAGGCCGAGCATCGACAGCGCGCGCATCCACAGCGTCAGCACGAAGGCGCCGACGAAGAATCCGCAACCGACGGTCCATGCGGCCTCGCCGGCCGGCTGCTCGCGGTCGGCGCTGCTCCGCAGCGACGCGACCAGCGCGATGCCCAGCAGCCACGGCAAGGCCCACCCGGCGGCAAGGCGCAGCGCATCGATCATCGCGGCGCTCGCATGCTTTCCGTCATTGGACCTCGAACAGCGCGCCGCCGCGGTCGGCCAGCTTGAGATCGGCCGCGACGGTCGCGCCGCCGTCCCAACGCAGGCGGTGCGCCACGGCGTCGTATTGCACGCCGTGGCGTTGGTACACGACGATCCAGTCTCCCTGGTGCACCCTGTCTACCGGAGGCAGCAGGTTTTGCGCCGGCACGTACCAGGCGTTGTACGGGTAGAGATGGTAGACGGCACGCGCGCGGAGGTAATCGGCATCGGCGACGACGAATACACGGGCGTGCCGGTCCGGCAGCAAGCTGCGCACTTTGCCGATGAACGCGAACAGCGCTCCATCGTCGGCCGCCAG